>JBAXMC010000102.1:0-6707 GCA_037134495.1 Myxococcaceae bacterium | reverse complement strand
ATCCACTCCTGAGCTTATCATGGAAATTCAGTATCAGAAATCAGCTGCAGCCTTTGTTGAACCACATATTGCCAAAGACCTTCTTCCTAAACAGCCTCATATTAAATCGATTGAAATAAAGCTACCAGAAGCTGAATGGAGACTTGGTAATGGTATCGGCATCAAAAAATCGAATACAAAGCTTGCAGAAGATATCCAAACAGTCTTAGAAAGTCTTAAGAAAAACGGGCTGACCCTAGAACTTGAAAAGAAGTGGTTAACTAAAAAATGATAGAATCCATCTTGCCTCTCTTACTTAAAGCCTCTTTAATCACCCTGGAAGCCAGCGCCCTGGGGACTCTCTTTGGTTTAGCTTTTGGAATCTTGCTGGGTGTCTTCAACAGTGACCGCCTCAAAAAGCCAGGTCTCTCTCAAATTATTGACCTGTATATTGCCGTGATTAGAGGCACACCTATTTTTGTGCAACTTTTAATTGTCTATTTTGCACTTCCAGAGGCTCTTGGAATTGACATTCCTCCTTTAACCGCCGGCGTGATTGCATTAAGTTTGAATTCTTCTGCTTATTTGTCTGAGATTATTAGAGGCAGCATCAACTCAATTCCTGCAGGTCAATGGGAAGCCACTGAGACCCTAGGGTATAGCCAATATCAATCTTTACGCCACGTGATTCTACCTCAGGCGATTAAACAAGCTCTTCCGGCAATCACCAATGAATTCTCAACGCTCATCAAAGAAAGCAGCATTTTGTTATTTATCGGTGTTCCAGAGCTCATGAAAGCCAGTCGCGACATTGTTTCTAGAGAGCTTAGACCCATGGAAGTCTACGCAATGACAGCACTGATTTACTTAGCTATGACAACTGCAGTGGCCCTGTGCACCAAACAATTGGAGCGAAGAATATGAATCTAATCACTGGCAAAAATATTTTTCTCAAATATCCGAAATCCAAACAGTGGGCGCTTGAAAATATTAATTTTGAAATCCCCAAAGGTCGAGTGACTTTATTTCTTGGCAAAAGCGGTTCAGGAAAGACTTCTCTTTTGCGCTGCATCGCTAATTTGAACACAAGTTATACAGGCAATATTTGTTTTGGTGATAACTCTATCAAACAGCTTTCAAGACCAGACCGAGTTCGCGCGATTGGCTTTGTAGCCCAGCAATTTAATTTATTTCCTCATAAAACAGTCTTTCAAAACTGCACAGAACCTCAACAGTTAGTTTTAGAGCGTTCTTTAGAAGAAGCTGAACTCAAAACCAAAGAGCTCTTAAACTCTCTTGAGATCTCACATTTGGCCGATCGAAAGCCTCATGAACTCTCTGGCGGACAACAACAACGTGTGGCCATAGCACGTGCGCTCTGCATGGACGCCCAAGCTTTGCTCTTAGATGAACCCACTTCAGCGTTAGATCCTGAAAGCACAGGTAAATTGCGAGATATTCTTAAAATTCTACTGCAACAGGGCGTCTCTATTGCCATTTCAACACACGACATGTCTTTTGCAAGAAGTGTTTTTGACCGAGGCTATTTCATGGAAGCAGGTAAAATCATCGAAGAATCCGGATCTCGGATAGAAGAATACATGAAGCATTGATATGAGACAATCAGAACGCATTCATCACTTGATTACTCTGCTTAGAACAAAGCATTTTGAAAGCCATGAGCTATTGCTAGAAGCCTTGGAAAAAATGGGTATTGAAAGCACTCAAGCAACACTCTCAAGAGATTTAAATCGTCTGGGCATTAAGAAAGTTCACGGCACTTATCAACTACCTGGCCTTAATTCAACTATTCAGATTACGCCCGCCGGGCCTCACATGCTAGTCCTCAAAGCTCTCCCTGGTCGTGCTTCGGTAATCGCTGCAGAAATAGACGCTTTGAATTTAGAAGGCATTGCAGGTACGATAGCAGGCGACGACACAGTCTTTGTTGCCGTTTCAGGATTGAAATCTCAGAATTTTATTCAAAAAGCTTTGCTAGAAAAATTTGCTTAAATCTAAATCCCACAGCAATTAAGTGTGGGACACCGAGATTAGAATCAGTCTCTTCGTTCACAACGCTGATCATCTTGATCCCAGAAGCAGCCACGGGTTGCCATGCAATTATAGTAGCTCATCCGAGAACAAGCGTCTTCGTTGTTGTTTCTGTTTTCGCAGCGTTGATCTGCAGTATCCCAAAAACACTCACCTGTAGGATAGTTAACGCACTCATATTCACTGCGTTGGTGAACACAAGGCCCAGCAGCCATTGAACTCTGTGCTGAAAAAACAACTAAACCTAGCAATAGACTTTGTACAAATTTTAACATGTTTATCTCCTCTTAACTTAATCAGTAACTTTCACAACGTTGATCTTCTTTGTCCCAGAAACATCCCATTTTACTCAGATTGCAGCTGTTGATATCTGCAATTTGAGAACATGGGTCTTCAGTATTATTTCTGTTTTCGCACCGCTGATCCTGAGTATCCCAGAAGCATTCACCGGTAGGATATTTAGCGCATTCATCTTTGTTCATCAGGTTTCTACAAGGCCCGGTTGCAAGCAAAGTAGTCGCGGAAAAAAGAGCTAAACTTAACAAGAAATAAGTTCCAACTTTTAACATAAAGTCCTCCTGAGAAGTTGGTATCAAGGTCTCCTTCTATTTGGCCAAAAATAGTGTTAGGCTAACAAACGAGAGGGGACCATGATTGAAATTTATGCACCATCGAACGAACTTGAAGGCGAACGGATTGTCAGTTTTCTTCAAAGCGAAGGAATAGAGGCTCAATTGCAAGCAACTCAAAATCTACCTCAGATGCCAACCGGAACAGAGTTTACTATTTTTGCTCCAACACAAATGAGACAAAAAGCCATTGAGCTTATTGCCAATGCCAGGCTAGACAAAGTCATTACCGATACGGGCATGTTTCTGTGAAAAAAAGCGTTAAGTGGTTTTTAGGCCTCAGCACATTGATCACTTTTGGGCTTTATGTTGTCCCATTTGGATCTACCATCTCGTATCCTTTACTCATGCTATCAACTCTGGTCCATGAAATGGGACATGGGCTGACAGCTTTGGCGGTAGGTGGACGCTTTGATTCTTTTCAAATGTGGTCCAACGGTTCAGGAGTCGCCCAGATCGGCGGTTTTTCTAATCGCTTTGCCTCTGCACTCGTCTCTGCCGGAGGCTTACTAGGCCCTGCCTGCGCCGCAGCTTTAGGCTTTATACTGTCTCGCAAAGAAACACTTGCTCGTCTGACGTTTTCTGTTTTAGGAGCTTTTTTAATCGTCAGCGAATTTCTATGGGTTAGAAATTCTTTTGGTTGGATTTTTATCGGTGTTCTCTCAGCTATTTATCTTTGGCTCGCTCAACAACGCAGTGGTTGGCTCGCTCAAGCAGCTCTGATATTTTTCTCGCTACAACTGTCTCTCAGTGTATTTTCTCGCGCAGACTACTTGTTTACACCCATTGCTCATACAGCCGAAGGCAACATGCCCTCTGACGTTGCTCAAATCGCTCAAGCTCTTTGGTTACCCTACTGGTTTTGGGGCGGAATTTGCGCGGCCTTTTCAGGCCTTGTCTTGCTTTTAGGGCTACGAGTGGCGCTTAAATAAGTTCTAATCTAATCTCTGGGTCTAGCTCAACAGGTTTCAAATCTTGTGTCAGCATCTCAAAATGTGGCCCACCGTCAAACGGATCTACTCGGTTTTCAAACTTAAATCCAAGTTTTGCAAGCAAATGTGCAGCGGGCTGACTTCCCTCGCCCACTCGCCCAATCACAGCTTGTGCCTCCTCCGGCAACAGCGATACATAAATAGGATAACTTGGAAATAACGCTTCAATAAATTCTTTTTGCTTTCGCGACAGGTGATCAGCTTCGCGATAAGATAAACTCATAAAATGCCGACCTAAAGCAAACCACAGAGGCGACTGCCCTGAAGCATCAAACGGAGGTAGCAACTCAGCCAAAAGCCTTTCTCTAAATAAATTTTTATTGCGTTCGATAAACCAAAAACGAACCAGACTCAGCGCTCGACCTAATTTTTGCGGAACATGGCGATATTCAGGGTCTAAAATCAAACCACCCACTTCAGTCACACCTGTGGAGTTAAAGCCAAGTATCAAAATTTTCTGTCCAAAAGTTTGCCCTAAAGTTTCAGAGTGGCAATTTAAACTCTCGATTTGAAAATAAACATGAGGCAGCTCAGGAGTCCCATGTTGCGCAATAATCTGGCTACTCCCAATCACCTGCCCTGTTCGTGTATCTTCTAATACAAACAGATACAAACGCTCAAACGGATTTTCAATCTTGCCCTCAAAAGAATCACAAGAGTGATGCAAGATCTCTTCAAGACCCCCTGGTTCATCTGGAAGATTGGTCGTGTTCAAAAGAACGGCCAAGCGGCGCAAGCCATTTGCATCTCCTACCCTTGCATTGCGAATCAAAAAAATAACAAACCTCTCTTATTATGCTAAACCGACAGACATGAATGCATTATTTCAAGGCAGTTACGATCAATTCAAACTTTCGCCTGAACTGGCCCTCGGTATTAAAGATTTGGGCTACGCTCACCCCACTTTCGTTCAAAATGAAGTTTTTTATCCAATCCAAAAAAGCCAAGACCTCGTCGTTCAAAGTCATACAGGTTCAGGAAAAACAACGGCTTTTTGTTTGCCTGTTTTAACAAAAATTACCCCTGACCAATATCCTCAAGCTCTTATACTGGCACCTACGCGAGAACTAGCCAAACAAGTCGCTGCAGAATGCAGTCGTCTCGGTCATCATGCCAAAATACAAGTGACAGCTATTTATGGTGGCGCATCGTTTGATGCTCAAATTGCGGCCCTCAAAGCCGGTGCGCAAATTATTGTCGGAACACCTGGACGCGTGAAAGATTTATTTGCACGCAGAATTCTAGATCTGTCTCATATCAAAATCGCTGTTTTGGATGAAGCAGATGAGATGCTATCAATGGGCTTTTGGGACGATGTTACTCATTTGCTTGAACAAACACCAAAAAATCACCAAACACTTTTGTTTTCAGCGACATTGCCCGCAATTATTGAACAAAGTTTAGGCAAGATTACACGTGATCCCATCACCATCAAACTCAGCTCTGATCATATTTCAGCCGAGTCAGTAAGACATGTCATACATCTAGAGAACGAAGCTCATACAAAGTCTCGAAACTTGCTCTATGCACTTGAGTTTCACCGTCCTAAACGAGCAATCGTTTTTTGTAACACCAAAGATGAAACCGAGCTTTTGGAGAAATATCTCAAACGCTTTTCGTTGCAAGCCAGAGCTTTAAACGGCGATATGAGCCAAAATGCTCGTGAAAAAGTCATGCACGAGATAAAAAGTGGTCAACTTGAAATTTTAATCGCAACCGATATCGCAGCTCGAGGCATTGACATTGCTGGCCTCACGCATGTCTTTAACTACGAATTGCCCGATAATCCAGAAAGTTACGTGCATAGAACAGGCAGAACAGGTCGCATGGGTCAAATCGGTACTGCTGTAAGCTTGATCAGAGGCAAAGACGCTTTATTGCTAGACCAGCTCAAAAAGTCTTTCGGAGTAGATTACGAAGAAGTTCGGATGCCTGCTGATTCTGAAATTCTTTGGATGCAAGGTGAGCGCCTCGCTTGTTTACTCACAGAACATGCCGATGGCGTTGAAATCAGCCAATATAGGCCGATTGCAACCAGCATACTGACCAGACCTGATTTAAGCGAAATTTTAGCTTTCTTAATGCGTTCGCATTTCTCAAAAGTAGGGCAATCTGCCCCAGAACAAGCAAGGCCGCCCAGAAAACCTGTTGCACCACGCCCTACCCCGCCTCCTCCAGCTTTTAAGCAAATCTATGTTACGTTAGGTCGACAAGACGGCTTCAACGACCTTACAGCGCTTGCCAATCATGTCAGCGAACTTTCTAAAATAGATTTGGGACACTTTACAGGTTCTGGAAATTTAAGAGATACAAGTTCTCACTTGGAAGTTGACACAGAAGTGGCCGAAAAAATTAAAACAGCCGTTCACGGACTCCCGAGAGCTTCAGGCGTCACAGAAACGCTGATTTGCGATATTGCGCAGCCAAAGCCCAAAAGGCCGTTTCAGAAACGCAGACCCACTGAAAACGTACGTTAGCGTTTTGCAATTCGTACGCCTTTGTGTTAGAATAGAAAAATGGTAGCAGTTAGAACATCCAAACTCAGAGAAAATATTTATCAGTTACTGGATCAAGTCATTCAAACAGGAATTCCTTTAGAAATCGAACGTAAAGGAGCGCACCTGCGCGTGGTTTTTGATGAAAAACACCCAAAAAAAGCCAGTTTAATCAAACGAAACGTCATTGTAGGAAATCCAGAAGATTTGGTGCACATAGATTGGTATTCTGAGCTCAATCTGGACCCGCTATGAAAAAAATCTATTTAGACACACATACCGCCATTTTCCTCTATGCGGGTCTTGAGGAAAAATTGCCTCACAATATTCTAGAATTACTTAAAAACCATCAGGTTCTGATTTCACCCATTGTCGAATTAGAAATTCAATATCTATATGAAATCGGAAGAATTACAGAACCGTCTGTAGAAATTTTGACGGCTCTCCTAAATCAAATTGGCCTTGAAGTGAGTCCACTTTCTTTTGGCCAAGTGGTTCATCAAGCCTTAAAAGAAAGCTGGACAAGGGATCTCTTCGATCGAATTATTGTCTCTCAAGCA
>JBAXMC010000101.1:0-6829 GCA_037134495.1 Myxococcaceae bacterium | reverse complement strand
AATGGCAGCACCGACAATTTTGCTAGCAGTAAGCGGCATACCATCGACCAAATTATCCCATAGCATCGAACCGACAACTTGAGCTGTCACGAAAATAATAAAAACAGCGAGAGCTCCAATTTGGTTCATACAATACGGCAATCCTGCAATCACAGCAAAGCCGAATAGACCAGGTAACAAATGCCATAATTTAAACTGAAAGCTCACCTCGGAGCCGGCCAAGAAGCTACCAAATCTTCCAGGCAAATAAGTCACAGCCAAAAACAAAGTTCCGGCTGCAAGCAAAATCATAAGAGCGTTAATCATTAAAACGCTGGCGAGGCCATATTGCTGACCGACTTGTTTATTCAAAGCGATTTGCAGAACACTCATAAAACCAATGGCAATGGGAGCTAGAAAGTAAAAAAGCATGCCCTATGGTTAAATAATCCTGACAAGTTTAGCAAGGGATTCAGAAGATATGGCGGTACTTGGCAATTAACCTATAAATCACCCAAGCAATCTGCTTTGAAATAGGTGCCTGGCACAACCATGACAAAATCGGATGTCCTGTTATTTTCCATATTTTAGCAAAAGCATCGACTCCGTAAAACAATTGCCCTGACTCATCTTGGACATACAAATAGGGTGAATGGTTAGTGCCTTTTAATTCCAGAAATCTCTGAGTATCTTCAGAATCTATTCTATGGACCTGTTGACAACAAAATCCACACGAACCGTCATAATAAACTGTTAATTTTTCGTTCATTTTTAATCCAAGTTGCCAATTCTTTATACCCTTGGCAGCGCAGCTGCCATCTTGCTAAATAACTCTGAGAAGTTTAACAAGAGATGTGGTGAAAATCTATACAGACGGCTCCTGCCTCAAAAATCCTGGTCCTGGCGGTTGGGCCGCCCTCTTAGTCATGGGTGAACAAGAAAAATTAATTTCAGGCAGCCAGAAAGACACAACTAACAATCAAATGGAACTTTTGGCAGCCACCAAAGGCCTTGAAGCCTTGAAACGTCCCTGTAAAGTTGCACTCTATTCAGACAGCCAGTATGTAGTGAAAGGCATGAAAGAATGGGTCAAAGGTTGGCAAAAAAACAATTGGAAAACTGCCGCCAAAAAACCCGTCGCGAACCAAGACTATTGGCAAGATTTAGTGAAAGCTGCAGAAGTGCACACGGTTACTTGGCACTGGGTCAAAGCACACGCCGGCCACCCAGAAAACGAACGCGTCGATGAAGCTGCTCGCCTCAAAGCCATGAGCCTGTAATTATGGCGACCTATTTTATTGGAGTCGGCAGCTCCCACCCAAATAGCGCTTATTACATAGATAGAGCTTATGAGGAGCTAGAACGTTCTGCACATGTGCAGGTTTTGGCTCAAAGTCCCCGTTACCCTAATCCAGCTTTCGGAGGGCAAACTTTGTTTGGATTTTTAAATAGCGCTTTTAAAATCGAAACCAGACTTCACCCTGATGCTCTTTGGTTATTATTACGCAGCATTGAAAATAAACTGGGTCGTATTCGCCTTATCAAGAATGGCCCCAGAACAATCGATCTGGATATTCTATGGTCTAGTCTAGGTAAGATTCAAACGCCCTATGTGCGTATTCCGCACCCAGAGTTTAAAAAACGACCCTTTGCGTTAAAACCTGCAACTGATATAGGTTTCGCATGACCAAAAATATCACAGCAAAAGAAGATTCTCATAATAAAGAACGTTTAAAATCTCTCGAACTCGCCGTTGCCAACATTGAAAAACAATTCGGCAAAGGATCTATCATGCGACTTGGGACAGATCAACCCCTCGTGGCAGACATCGAAGCCATTCCTACTGGTTCAATCGGACTAGACATGGCACTCGGAATTGGTGGTTATCCTCGAGGCCGCGTAATCGAAATTTATGGACCAGAGTCCAGCGGTAAAACCACTTTAACACTGCATGCGATCGCTGAAGTTCAGAAACAAGGTGGCACAGCAGCGTTTATTGATGCAGAGCATGCACTCGATGTCACTTATGCTCGCAAACTAGGTGTTCGCACTGAAGACTTGTTAATTTCTCAACCTGACACAGGTGAACAAGCACTTGAAATTGCAGACATGCTCGTTCGCTCTGGTGCTATCGACTTGGTAATTGTTGACTCCGTGGCAGCTTTAGTACCTAAAGCTGAAATAGAAGGCGAAATGGGCGACTCACACATGGGCTTGCAAGCTCGTTTGATGAGCCAAGCTTTGCGTAAACTCACAGGAACCATCTCGAAAAGCGGCACAACCATTATCTTTATTAACCAGTTACGCATGAAGATTGGCGTGATGTTCGGAAGCCCGGAAACAACTACCGGCGGTAACGCACTCAAATTCTACGCTTCGGTTCGTTTGGACATCAGACGCCTGGCAGCCATTAAAAATGGCGAACAGATTATTGGTAACCGAACCCGTGTAAAAGTCGTCAAAAACAAAGTGGCTCCTCCATTTAGAGAAGTCGAGTTTGATATTTTGTACGGCCAAGGTGTTCAGAAAGATGGCGAGTTGATCGACATTGGCGTGGACATGGGTATTATTGAAAAAAGCGGTTCCTGGCTCAGCTATGCTGGACAAAAAATCGGACAAGGTCGTGACAATGCGAAGCAATACTTTGCAGAACACCCAAAAGTTTTGGCAGAAATCGAAGCCAAAATTCGGGTACAACACAATGCTCCCGTCGTAACCAAGACTGTTATTAATGCCCATTCTTCTGTGGAAGCTATGGCTTAATGAAAATCTATTCATGGAACGTCAACGGCATCCGTGCTGCAACCAACAAAGGTTTCGAAAATTGGCTGCAGCAATCAAACGGCGATATTATTGGTCTACAAGAAGTCCGTGCGTTCCCTGACCAAATTGCTCCTGAGGTCCGTGAGCCTCAGGGGTATTTTTCCCATTTTTCCCCCGCCAAACGCCCCGGCTATAGCGGTGTCGGCTTATATAGCAAGCAAGAACCTGACGAGATCGAAACTTCTCTGGGTGTAACAGCCTACGATGAAGAAGGTCGTGTTCAGATTGCCCGATTTGGCAAGCTTTATATTGCCAATATTTATTTCCCGAACGGTCAAGGCAAAGACAACGATAACAGTCGAATTCCGTTTAAATTAGCTTTCTATAAAAAACTTTTTGATAAGCTTGGGCGTTTAAATAAAGCTGGCGAACAAGTTTTGGTCATGGGTGACTTTAATACAGCCCACCAAGAAATAGATATTGCGAGACCTAAAGAAAACGCTGCAACCAGTGGTTTTACACCTCAAGAACGAAAAGAATTTGATCGTGTTTTAGCTGAAGGTTGGACCGATACATTTAGACAATTTGAGAAAGGCTCTGGATTTTATTCATGGTGGAGTAAACGCGGTGGTGCCCGTTCACGCAATGTCGGTTGGAGGATAGATTATGTTTTAGCCTCGAAAGCCGTCTTGCCTCGAATCAAAAATGCATCTATCGAGATGGCCACACTCGGTTCAGATCACTGTCCCGTTAGTGTTGAACTGGACTAAATTAATGCTTCTCAAACTTCTGTTTTGTCTCTTCTCGTTTAATTGCGTGGCTGTTGGATCAGGTAATATACTTCACCTGGTCGCCGGCATGATGCCAAGAACACCCGTAACAGCTCAAGTAACTCATCTGAACGATTGCGGATTTGAAGCTCTGAGATTAAACCGTAGAGCTGCAATCGAACGGATAATTTTTCGTATCCAAGTGCATGATCAGACAGTGATTCGAATGATCCGATTTGAGGTAATTGCTGAAACCGGCAATCAAAGACCCACTCGAACAGAATTAATCAGATATTTAAGAACACACTATTTACAGAAACGAGCCATGCTTTGGTATCACCCAGATGGCGTTGGTACGCTTGTTGCTTTAGCCCATATTTATAGCATCGAATTGCGCGTTTTTATGAATCAACAAGATGGAACAGCGAGACGTGTTATGCTTTACACACCAGAGCACCACACAGGTGAAATTGTTAATCTGCTTCATACTTCTGAGCATTTTGAACTTCTAGAAATTCCAATCCCTCCTCTTGATTTACTGGCTCAGTTAACAGGACGGAGAACACCTCCACCTGAAACACTCAAGATTAACAGACTCTCACGAAAACGTTTATACTTACGAGATTCCGCGCAACATTTGCTACCTATG
The DNA here is from genome assembly GCA_037134495.1 of Myxococcaceae bacterium. Classification (GTDB taxonomy): domain Bacteria; phylum Myxococcota; class UBA727; order UBA727; family JABDBI01; genus AER2-1. Next base: position 2,668 of record JBAXMC010000101.1, on the reverse strand, counting down.
TTTTTCGAACAAGCAAGGAGACCAAGAATCACGGTCGTGTTCGATCTTGATGAGACTCTCTATTCCAACCGATCTCCAAACAGAACAGCCATCTTAAGACCTCATGCTCTTCGCTTATTAGAAGAACTTCAAGCTCTAGACATTGAAATCGTCATATGGACAGCTTCCAGCGAAGAAACCGCCAGAGAAGCACTGCATGCAGCAGGTATTCGAGATGAATTATTTGACGATTTTATTTTTAGAGACATTCGATGGTTTAATGAAGACAATCACATCAAAGACCTCCGACTCTTAGGGCGTGACATGGACCGAGTGTTAATCATCGAAAACAGCGCTCATTCTTGCAGAGCGAACCTTAAAAACGCTGTATTAGTAGAAGATTTCACAGGCAATCAAGAAGTCCAGGACAATACTCTACTCAATGTTCTTGAAATCATTCGTCATATACATGCAACAATTTCTGATTATCAAACGATTCCAAACACCATCCATAGCTTGACACAATATCTGGATCCTATTCACTTAGAATTACCTGAAGACTGGAAAAAGCTCTCTCCTGAACAAATGCGACAAATCCATCCTCATAAGATTCCAGCTCATGGGAGATTTCTCAGAGCAAAACGTTAAGATAGGGGATTAAGTCACGCGCCATAAGACCGCGCTCATAACCATAAGCTGCTTTATCTCCAGCGGTGGCATGCAAACAAACACCTGTAAATGCAGCTTGTTCCAAGAGCATTTTTTGAGCGACTAATCCAGCAATCACACCTGTTAAAACATCACCCATGCCAGCTGTTGCCATGGCTGGGTTACCAGCTTTACAAGTTTCTAACTCTCCTGAAGGTCCAAGAACCAAAGTTCCTGAACCTTTTAAGACAACAACACCCTCATACTGCATTTGAAGTTTTTTGATGGCAAGCGTTCTATCTCGCTGAATTTCAGTTGCTGAGCAATCTAGAAGCTTACCTGCTTCACCTGGATGTGGTGTCAAAACCCAATTAGATTTTTGTAGAGGTTTCGTTGCTAAAATACTCAGCCCATCTGCGTCAAGAATTAAAGGCAACTCTGTTTGTATCACATGATTAAAAAGCGCTTTCGCCCAAACGCCCTGGCCTAAACCGGTCCCAAAAACAATAACCGTTGCTCGTTCCAGCAAGGGGTCTAAATCACCAACTCTCACGATACCGTGACACATGAGCTCAGGACAGGATCCTGCCATCGCATAGGCATGTTCAGGACGTGTAGCCACTGAGACCAGACCTGCACCTGTCCTAAGCGCCGCTTCACCAGCAAGTCTGCAGGATCCTGCCATGCCATAGTCGCCACCGACAACTAAAACATGACCAAAATCACCTTTGTGAGAATTTTTAGGACGCGGGGATAAGTAGTGAACACCCATGTACGCCTATCATATCTGAAACTTGTCTGGCTTGATACACGCAGTCTGAAATTCCGACTCCCCTATAGGGACTACCTGCTAAAAATATGCCTTCTGGCAAATCTTTCTCTATCGCTAAGACTTGGGCCTCATGGTCAGAGCTGTATTTAGGATCCGCATAAGTTAATCTATATCCTGCTTCTAAAACAGGCGCACATTTTGGTTTTAATAAGTCTTGAACTTCCAAGCGAGCATCTGAAAACTCGCCTTTCAAAAATACTCGAATTAAAACAAAATCTTCAGGGCAACGATGGTCAAACTTCGAAGAAACAAATGTCATGGCACTAATTTTTCGGTTTTCAGATGCCGGAATGATCAAACCAAAGGCATCTAACGGGTGTTCTACCGCATTTCTCGGATAGGCCAAATGAACACAAGCTGTTTGAGTGGTCTTAAAATGTGGCCATGATAAACCCAGTAATTTTGCAGATTCATGTGCAGGCAAAGTAAGTAAAATATTTTTAGCTTGTATTTGAAGACCCGACTCACAAGTAATAATTTTCTGAGCTACGTCCATACTGACAGCTTTAGCACCCAAAATTACTCGGTCTCCAAGATTATCCCAAAGCGCTTTAGGCCAAGTTTGCATGCCCTTCTTAAAAGTTAAGAATGCATTGGGGTTTACACCCACACGAGCTCGATTACCCAAAAATTCTGCCACGGCTTTATCTTCATGATCGCTGGTTTCAAAACTACCATTGCGCAACACAAAAACACGGCGCTGAAAATCTTTACTTTCTATTAGCTCAGACTGCAGGCCAAGCTCAAGCGCAAGCTCTAAACCCCAAGGCTTTTGATTCATGAAACAATCAGGACCTTGTTCCAAAACAAAACGACCCTGAGACTGTGTTTGAATCACACCACCGACTTGTCCAGAAGCTTCGAGCACTTTTACAGAAAGCTTATCTTTCAAAAAATAAGCAGCTGACAAGCCAGTAATACCAGCGCCCAAGATAAGCGAATCTACAGTTTCGATAGCGAAATCCCCAATTCTCTCAGTTGTTTTTCATCTACAGGTGTTGGAGCTTGAGTAAGCAGATCGGTTCCCTTTTGGCTCTTAGGAAAAGCGATGACATCACGAATACTAGTAGCGCCTGCCAAAATCATACAAAGTCTATCTAACCCAAACGCGATACCCCCATGCGGTGGAGGGCCATAACGCAAGGCATCCAATAAAAATCCGAATTTAGCTTCTTGTTCTTCATGAGAAATACCCATCGCATCAAAGAC
>JBAXMC010000100.1:0-6840 GCA_037134495.1 Myxococcaceae bacterium | reverse complement strand
CTTCATGGCCAAACGAGCCAGAGGCTTTTTTGAAGCTCTCAAAGAAAAGGCTTCTCCGAAAATTAAAATTTTTCTCATCGATGAGTCTTATACTTCCAAAGACGCAGCCGAGCGCTTAGGTGTGCAAAAAGCCAAATCTAAGCAACTAGACAGCGAATCTGCTAGAATCTTGGTAGAGAATTTCATTCATGCGCAAAACTATTAAGATCGGGTTTATTTTCTTTTTTGGGCTTTCGCTGAGCGTTTTTGCTGTTTACAGTTCCTTGCTCCATTGGTCTCATACAGGCGGAGCTAACGAACAAGAAGTCGAAATTATCATCGAGCGCGGCAGCAGCGCTCACCAGATTGGGCGTGATCTCCAAAAATCAGGTGTTCTTTCTAGCTCTTTTCTATTTTTTACTTACTTACGTTTACTCACAAGCGATGTGAATAAGCTTAAAAGCGGCGATTATTTAATCCCTCCCCATACAACGCCAGAAAGAATCGTTTACATGCTCGCCCACGGACTTCAACGTGAATTCAAATTTACGATTCCAGAAGGCTCAAGCCAAGAACAAATCGTTCAAATCATCGCCAAAACGCGTTTAGCTTCACAAGAAGCGCTCGAAGAAGCTCTCAAAAACCCGTTACTGCACGAAGAATTAAACATTCCAACGACACTCGGAGGCGGCATCGAAGGTTATTTGTTTCCAGATACGTATATTTTTCAAGCAGGCACTCTGCCGATCACTATTTTCAGACACATGCATGCACAGCTCCTCAAAAACATCACTCCTGAAATGCAAGAACGCATGGATCAAATTGGATATAGCCTGAACGAAGTTTTAACTTTTGCGTCATTAATCGAAAAAGAAACGGTGAATTCAAAAGAACGAGCCTTAGTCGCCAGTGTTTTTTATAACCGTCTCAAAAAAGGCATGAAGCTGCAAACAGATCCAACGGTTATCTATGGTGTCAAACGCCCTAAAGGCAAGATTCTCAAAAAAGACCTGCAACACAAACACGCTTATAACACCTATTTGCATGCAGGGCTGCCTCCTGGACCTATAGACTCACCCGGACTTGCAGCCATCAAAGCCGTTTTATGGCCTGCTAAAACAAACTATTTATACTTTGTGGCCAAGGGCAATGGAACGCACGAATTCTGTCCCACTTATGCGTGTCATCTCAAAGGCATCCAAGCTTGGCTAAAACACCAACCAACCCATCTTGACCAACCTGCGCCAGTCCCCTATGACTACATGCACGCTTTGCCCACAGAATAGCCATCCTAGGGCGGCACAAGCAAAATATAGGAGAAAAAATGGCACGTTATAGAGGACCTCGTTTAAAAATTATTCGCCGTCTCGGCACACCCTTGCCCGGACTGATGCGCACCGATCCAGATCTTCGCAGACCTTATGGTCCAGGTCAGCATGGCCCGACCAAAAGAGCGAAACTTTCAGATTACGCTTTGCGTCTACGTGAAAAGCAAAAACTACGCTTTCACTACGGCCTCAGCGAAGCTCAGCTAAAGCGCTATGTCGCCAAGGCTTTCGCATCCAAAGGAAACCCAGGGCTTACTTTACTGACGGCTCTAGAACGACGCCTAGACAGCGTTTTGTTTAGAGCAGGTTTTGCTCCAACGATCAGTGCAGCCAGACAAATGGCAAGACACGGTCATATTAGCATCAACGACCATCGCGTTGATATTCCATCTTATTCGGTTCAAATTGGTGACATTTTGGTTACCCATGGAAAATCGAAAATGAAAGAAGCGATCACACAAAATCGTCAAGACCCTAATAATTTGGCTTTGCCAGGCTATTTGGTGCCAGTTGACGGAACAGATCAATTCAAAATGGCCATGGCTCCAGCCCGAGAAGACATTCCTGTCATTGTCAACGAGCAGTTGATTGTGGAATACTACTCCGGGAAGTAGGTGAATATGAGTTTTTCGTGGATTTCACAGTTAAACCCGGTCGCTCTAGGCGTTTTGGGTGTTTTGTTGTCTTTTTCAGTGATCAGCTGGTCGATTATTCTACTAAAGCTGTTTACTTTACGTAAAGCCAGCAAGAGCTCTGCGGAATTCACGGATCTCTTTTGGAGGATCAGACGTCTCGATCAAGTTTATGAAGAATCGAGACGCTTTGACAGAAGTCCTCTCGCTCAAGTCTTTAGAAAAGGCTATCAAGAGCTCCAATCTGACGAACTCACTTTAGAACATACCTTAAGAAAAGCCAGCATGGCTGAAATGAAAGAACTTGAATCTCAAGTTTCTTTTCTTGCAACCGTAGGCTCAACTTCGCCTTTTATCGGCTTATTTGGAACAGTTGTTGGAATCATGAGTTCCTTCGAACAAATCGGCGCGCGTGGTTCAGCCAGCTTAGCGACTGTCGCACCTGGTATTGCTGAAGCTCTTATCGCAACGGCTGCCGGCCTCTTAGCTGCCATTCCAGCTGTGATTGCTTACAACTATTTTTCGAATCGCATTCGAATGATGGCTACAGAAATAGAAACTTTTTCAAGTGACTTTTTAAACATCGCTCGGCGCAATGCGAACACTCCCTGAGCACATTGCCATTGTGATGGATGGAAATGGTCGCTGGGCTCAAAAAAGAGGTCTCAGCAGGCTTGAAGGCCATCGTGCAGGTGTTGATTCTGCTACTGATATTGTTCGTTACTGCGGTGAACTGGGCATTCGTTATTTAACGCTCTATGCTTTCTCATCTGAAAATTGGAAAAGGCCTCAAGGAGAAGTCTTAGGGCTCATGGGAATCTTACGTGACTATTTAAGCAAAGATAGCAGCGAATTAATCGAAAAAGGCGTACGAGTCCAAATGATTGGATCACTGGAACGTCTACCTAAAGCACTTCAAGGCGCTATTTCTAAAATCTGTAAGAAAACACAGGCCGGGGAAAATCTGACTCTGACACTGGCGATTTCTTATGGTTCTAGAAACGAAATTACGCAGGCGGCTCAAAAAATCGCGCGTGATATTTTGGCTCAAAAAATTGCCATCGAAAATATTACAGAAAACTTATTTGCTCAGTATCTAGAAACCAATTCTTTGCCAGACCCTGATCTTCTGATCAGAACCAGCGGAGAGTTGCGGTTGTCTAATTTTTTACTCTGGCAATTATCTTATACGGAGCTCTACATGACGCCAGTCTTATGGCCTGATTTTAAACGAGCAGATTTGGATAACGCACTTCTCGATTACGCAAGTAGACAGCGAAGATTTGGGCTTGCCTCATGAACTTGATGCTTCGAATCTTAAGCGCTGTGATTTTATTGCCTGCTGTTTTATGGCTAATCTATCTTGGCACTTGGCCTCTTGGAATATTAGTCAGTGCCGTTTTGGCAATCTGTTTTTATGAATATTACAAAATGAGCCAGGGCAGAGATTTTCTTGGCTATGCCTATATTTTACTGGGCCTTGGCTCCCTCTATTTTCTGCGTGAACAAGCTGGTTTTCATTGGGTCCTCTTGGTTCTTATCGCTACTTGGTCCAACGACACGTTTGCTTATTTTGCGGGTAGAGCTTTGGGTAAGCATAAAATGGCTCCCAAAATCAGTGCACAAAAAACTTGGGAAGGATTCGCCGGTGGAGCCGTTGGTACAATCTTGATGCCTTTTGTTTTGCGTGGTTTTTTGGGCGATATTTCAAACAGCGATATTTTGTGGGTCTGTCTTCCCTGTATCATTTTGGCACCAGCAGGAGACCTGATAGAAAGCAAAATCAAGCGTATTTATGGTACTAAAGACTCGGGCAGCTTATTGCCAGGTCACGGTGGCTTTTTAGATCGAATTGACGCTTTGTTACTCACCGTCCCCTGGGCTTTGCTGTACTGTGTTTTAAGATGAAAAATGCATCCAGAACCGTTAGCACTGCCCGCTCGGAAAGACGTGTCGGCATCGCAGAGATAGCCCAAGGCTTGGTCGGATCTTTCGTGGAACCTAATTTTGATTTGATCAACTCTCCTCTCTGTGCTCTTGACGTGGTCATGATTGCAGGGGCTCCTTGGCTTCGAGAAGCTCTAGAAAAAGATTTCTGGCGTGATGAAAGTGGTTATCGAAAAATTGGAGGTGGCTCCAACACACCTGAAATGCCTTACTTTTTTAGAAGCACAGCCAATTTGATTTATTTTTTAAAGCGTCAGAATTTCTATATTCCAAGAGGCTCTCTCGAACCCGCTGTAGGCATGGCCTGTTTTTTCGATTGGGAAGACAGAGGCCGCTTTAATTTTAGCTTAGATCGCAGTGGCATTATCGTAGATGTCCAAAAATCTCATGTTCGGGAAGTCATCATGGCCTTAAACGGACGCGAAGTAAAAAAGATACCGATTATTTCAGGCGACCTAGCAGAGCAAGCTTTAATTGGGTACTCCGACCTTCCCTAAGGCAAGCGCCACTGAAATCACAAAAAGAACGAACACCAAAATCAAAGATTTTGTTGAACTCACAGGTCTTGGTATCAATTCCATCATGTCAACTTGATTTATCGTTTGCTTTTCACTTTGGCTTTCCTTTATCCATGTCATATGAATCAGCGGACAGAAAAATTCAGTTTAAAAGCGATCCAGCATTACCATCATGCAAGTTTGGTTCGTTTTGATGATCAGGAAACCTTGGTTGAAGCCTTAGCCAATCGAATTGGTTTCGTCGGGGCAAACCCAGTAGCGTTTCTCTCTATTTTAGCCAGGCGCCCAGAAATCAGACTCAACGATTTAGACGAAGCGATCTTAACAGACCGAACTCTGGTACGTGCGAATGCTTTTAGAAACTCTCTCTTTTTAATCGCCAGTGTCGATTATCCAATTTATTTCAGAGCATTAAACCAACTTCTTAAAAACAGTAACCAATCTAAATTAGCCGAAGCCAATATTTCAGAAAATGATCTGCTCCGCATGGAGCATCGCTTAGAAGAATGCAACTCAACGATTTCTCAAACCCATGAACAAATCATAGAGATTTTATACCCCAGGAACAATAATCTTCCGATCATGGACACCCAGCGTTTGATTGTTCGAAAACTTTGTGAACTCGGAATACTGGTTCGGACATATCACAAAGGCTGGAAAGGCAACGACTTCTTCTACGCACTCGCAAAAAACTGGTTCCCTGATTTCAAACTTACCTCAGAAAACCAAGAAGGTGCCAGAACACAGATGGTGCGTCGTTACATTGATTCTTATGGTCCTGTAACGAAACAAGACATCATCTGGTGGACAGGTTTAAACGAAACTCAAGTGAGTCGCAGTCTTTCTAATCTCAGGAGAGAAATCACACTGATCTCTCTAGAAAGCCATAAAGACGAGCTTTTTATACTTAAAGAAAAAATTCCACTGGTCCATCAAGCAATTGCTCAAGAACACAACATCGTATTTCTGCCCCCCTGGGATCCATTTACTTCTGGTTGGGTCAATAGAAAACGAACAACGAAAAAAAGTGATTTCGGTTTTGTGTATGATCTCGTTGGCAATGCCACAGGAACCATTGTTCAAATGGGCAGAGTGATTGGAATCTGGCAATTTAGAGATAGCCAAGAACATGTTTTTGAATATCACTTGTTCGAAGCTTACCGAGACCTCAAATACGATGTGCGCTTTTTGGCCGATCAATATGCTCAACTCCTGGCCAGAATATCGGGTTCACTCAGCGTCTCAATTTTTGAGAAACCGTTATTAGAGCCTCTTGCCAAGCGTCCTCCTGGTTCTTTTCTATGGCCTCTAGGCAAAGAGCCACCGTTTAAAACCAACGACGCTAACTTAATGCAGAGTCCTCTAGAACGCAGAGCCTCAAATACGTTTAGAAAGCCTTATTTAGACGGAGATAACTTAGTAAGACCTTAGAATTTGGTAAATCGTTACAGGAATTACAACACCCAAAAGAGCGACACCAAAAACACCTCCGTAATTTGAAGATTCACAAACTTCAAGCGTTTGTAGAATATTTTTTTGGGGTATGTTCGAAATCAGACTTGCTGCAAAAAATTGTTCCTCATGAGAAAATAATATAGGAAATTGTTTTTCATCGAGTTCAGGAATTAGATTTAGGATTTCTCGATGAATCGCCACCCAAGAGACATCTTTCCATGATTCTTCAAGATAAGACAACAGACGGATTTCAGCGAACATCGCGTAATAAATATCTGCGACCTGGCTGAAATCAACCAAAAAACTACCCGAAATAAGAGCCGTTGTGCGATTTCTAACAAACTGAATTTCTAAGACTGAAATCAGCTCTCTGGTGACTTTGTTATAAACCAAAGATATTTCTTTCGCGACCAAATCGCAGTTGTCTGTGAACAAAGGAGAGCGGATACCTAATGATTTCAGCTGTTCACAGAACTTTCCGACTTCTTCCTGATGACGCTGATTGACTTGTGAGAACGCCTTAAATTCTACTTCGACTGACCAAGCAGAGAAAGACAAACTCAGAAGACTGACCCAGATCCAAGGTTTCATAATTTCGCTAACACATGACAAGGCTTGATTATTTTTCTAAAAAAGCTCATTTAGACTCCATGCCAACGTTATTAAAGTCTCCAAGCGCTTTCTTCCAGGCGCTTAAACTGGAAAGTTTAAGCAATAAAACGTTATTAAAAGGCTCTGCTTATCTTTGTTTTGGGCTGTTTTTTGAGTCTCTCGTGCAGATCTATCTCGTTTCGCTAGCTCCTTCTCTGAAAGCCGTATCAGAAATTATTTCCCCTGAGCAGTTTGAGCTGATTAAGAAAGAAGCTCAGCTCAGCTTGCTGTTTTCTCCTATCATCGCTTTTTTTGGAATTTATTTATTTGCCAGCGCCCTGCATATCACCCTCAAAGGCTTTGGATTTTCGAACTCTCCAAACTTGCGCT
>JBAXMC010000099.1:0-6887 GCA_037134495.1 Myxococcaceae bacterium | reverse complement strand
GGCAAATAGCCAGCCTGTTTAAAATATTCGAGCGAAACCGGATTTTTTCGTTTAGCAACTTTGCTTTTATCTGCGTTTCGAAGCAGAGGCAAATGCGCAAACGCAGGCGGCTCCCAGCCAAAAAAACGGTACAATAACACGTGCTTAGGCGTGGAGCTAATCCATTCTTCGCCTCTAATTACGTGCGTAATCTTCATCAAATGGTCATCGACCACGTTGGCTAAGTGATAAGTCGGAAAACCGTCGCTTTTGAATAAGACTTGGTCATCTACTTCAGAATTGCCGATTTTAATTTCGCCTCTTAAAGCATCATGAAAAACAGTTTCGCCTTCTCTGGGTGTTTTGAGGCGAACAACAATACCTGAAGTTAAATTAAGTTCACGGCAACAACCGTCATAGCCTGTAGGCTGCTTGAGCGCCAACTGGCGCTTCCTGACTTCTGCCAAGCGTTCAGCCGTGCAAGTACACCAATAAGCATGGCCACTGGCAAGCAACATGTCTACATGCTTTTTATAGATATCAAGACGCTCGCTCTGCCTATACGGCCCACAAGGACCGCCAATATCTGGGCCCTCATCCCAGTTGATACCTAGCCATTTGACAGAATCCAGGATCGCCTGCTCGCTTTCAGGGCTCGAGCGCTTTTGGTCCGTGTCTTCAATACGCAAGATAAACTTGCCACCTTGCTGTTTGGCAAAGGCATAGTTAAAAAGCGACACATAACCGGTACCGACATGCGGGTCACCTGTAGGGGACGGACCAATACGAACTCTGATTTCCATTCAGGCGACTTAAGAGTTTTTGAGCCAAAAATCAACCAGTTGATGAACAAAACGTTGACTTTCGCTTTTTCCATGATACATAAAATCAATGCTTAAGTTACTTAATAAATTCCTACTAATATCGGTTTCTTTTTCTGCTTTAGCGCTCAGAGATTTTGTTCGAGAGTACACTCCTTCCAGAGAACGAATCTTAAGTGCATGCGAAAAACCAAAAAACGTCTGTAACCTAAAACCCTTACACGAAGCGGTCTTAAGAGGAGATCTAGAAAAGATTAAGCTTCTCGTTGCCGAAGGTGCTGATATTAATGCAGAAGCAAGACAGAAATGGACACCTGCACATTTTGCAGTCTTATACCAAGGCAGGAGCATCCTAGAGTTACTCTTCTCACTAGGAGCCAATAAAGAAGCTCTTGATTCAAACCGAGCAACTCCTGAACAAATCTGGAATCTGACTCATCTAAAAGATTCACTCCTCATCAATATTTGGGATGAAGAGAGTCAGACCGTTCAACAAATAGATTCGAAACAATTTACAGCTCTAACGGGAGCCAAATTCGTGGAAAGTGTCAAGATGAGCCCTAAAACTCTTGCCAACGAATGGGTAAAAGGATTCCCAATTAGCAATTCCGTTCAAGCTATCTTGTCTACATCAAAGGCACATAAACCTCTTAAAAATCAAAGCGATGTTTACCTCAGAAAAATGCCTGGCATTTCTGGTTACAGTCTCTATGCCTTGCGAGATTTTGAACCCGGAGAAATCGTTGGAGAATATCAAGGAGAATGGACTGGAAAACCTAATACTCAAAGCACCAATGAATATGCTACACAAGCTATTGATGCCGCTAAGCTCAGAGGCTATGTTGCATTCTCTCCACACGGGTTTCCAAATACATTTCTAGAGCCATCAGAATACCTCAATGGACTTAGATCAAATGAGGTATTATTAGTCAGCCAGCCTATCAAGGCTCATCAACCGATTATGTGGAATTACCGCACCCATAGTGTCGTTTGGCAATACTACCAAGAACAATTGCCAGATGTTCTGGATGGGTACGTGTCAAAGAATGGACTCCAATATTCACAAGCTGATGTCCGTGGTGCTTTAAGTCATTTTAATATAATTTCTTATATTTATACAACGCCAAGCGTATTTTTTAGACTTGTATTTGAAGACAAAATTTCAAACGAAGACCTAACAGATATCGTAAGAAATAAGAAACTCGTTCAGCATGCTTCATCAAAGGAACATCTTGCATCATTCGAAACTATTCAAGAATTGCTCGAAGACTACCTAGAGCGAATTAAGCGTTTGGATCACAAAAGTCGGCTGAATTTAAAACAGTTTTTAGCTTCCAGAGCCAGAGAAGGCAATATTCAGGTTTTGATACAGATGCTCGCGAATATTGAGATAGTTTGCGAAAACTCAAATCAGGATAGTTGGTTAAGCATGCTCGGATTATCTTCCCACAAAGTTTGTGATGAAAGCTTAATTGAGCTCCACTGGTACAAATTATGGATCGGGCTTTGCAAACAAGAGTTGGCACCAGGCTTTGGCAACTGCAAAGAGCTGGAGGACTTAATCCCCTCTTTTGCTGAGCTCTAAAATCCGACCCTTGAGGCAGGAAATAATTTCTGCCTCACCTCGGTCACATAGGTCTCACAAGCTTGTTGAATCAAGGCTCCACCATTTAAATAAGTTTTCACGAATTTAGGTTTCCACTCAGGGTTTAAGTTTAACAGGTCATAAAGAACTAAAACTTGACCATCACAAGCAGAACCTGCGCCGATGCCAATTGTTGGAATTTGCAATGTCTGAGTGATTTCTTGTGCCAAATCTTCTGGGATGCACTCGAGAACGACAGCATAGGCTCCAGCAGCTTCAAGCGTAAGCGCATCTTCTAGAATACGCCTTTTGGTATCTTCTGTTTTCCCTTGAGTTCGGTACCCAGACAAAGCATGCACACTCTGTGGTGTTAGACCCACATGACCCATGACAGGAATCCCAGCTTCAACCAATGCTTTCACCGTAGTTCCGAGAGATACTCCGCCTTCAAGTTTAACCGAGTGTGCTCCGGCAACAAGAAGCTTGGCAGCGTTTTGCATCGCATCTTTAATATCATGCTGATAAGTCATAAATGGCATATCGGCTACGATGTGAGCTCTCGAAGACCCTCTCGCAACCATGCGTGTATGATAGATAATATGTTCGAGCGTAACGCCAAGAGTTGTCTCTTGGCCTTGAATCACCATTCCTAAAGAATCACCCACCAACAAAATATCAACGCCAGAATTATCTAGAATCTTTGCAAACATTGCGTCATAGCAGGTGAGCATCGCAATGGGCTCAGAGTTATTTTTTTTATTTTGTAGATCGGCAATTCGAATACTTTTCATCAATGACTCCAGTGATAACTGGAAGCTAACCACTCTGAAAACGTATTGCAAAGGGCATGGTAAAAAACAGCTCCTACGATAGAACCCGAGCGGTACACAAGCCAAGAAAACACTAGGCCAGGAAAAAATGGAAGTAGCCTAACAGGGTCATATTCACCAACAAAGTGACCTAAAGCAAAAAGAAAATTAACAAGAAAAATAGAAGAGATTCGGCTCTGCAGGAAGCCGCGATAAAAGACTTCTTCTGGAAACGCAACCAAAGCCAAATTAATCACAAAGCCCCAGAGCAAGCTCCAAGAAAAAGTCGGATAAAAATGAGCTTGATAACCTTGGTGCGCAGCCCAATATTGCTGAACATAATAATAGCCCAGCGCATACACAGAAAAAGTAAGAGCAGAAACCCAAGTAACTCCGATTAAATCTGTCTTGATTGCACCCGAGTCAAATCGAACTGAATAGCCTAGCCACAAAGGAACATAGAGCTGAAAAACAAAGGCCACGATAAAAGCAATATCGTGACCAAGTGGTTTCAAGACCGTGAGACACAGAATCAAACCGAAAGCCGCTTTAAGAGCGGCAGATTTCATTATTTGAAATCTCCAGCTTTGACCTCTGCCAACTGAGCCGGTATCACATATTCCTTCAGCGCGGCTTGAACATCGCTCACCGATAACTTCTCAATACTCTTAATCAGCTTCGCTTGAAAATCAAAGGTTCGTCCAAGTTCTAAGTTTGAACACAAAGTAGAGACCAAATAAGAATCGTTCGATAACATATTATCGATCATCGATTTAAAACTCACTTTACTTTCTTCTAGCTCGCTAGACGTAATGCCTTTGTGTGCCCACTTTTCATATTCTTCTGAAAGAGCCTTTAAAGCTTTATCAGCATTATCAGATGCCGCCATCGCATACATACCCAAAGCAGCATTAGGCTCATGTTTACTGGCTTCGAGCCAAGAACCAGCTCCATAAGAAAGACCGCCATGTTCTCGCAAACGGTGCCAAATACGTGATTTCATGCTCTCACCGAGAACATAAGCTCCAATACGAAGCGCTGGATAATTTGCCGTTGTATCTTGAACGGGCAAATTAGTACCAAGAGCCAGAAGAGCCATTTGCTTATCCGGTGTTTTGACAACTTTTACAGTCGCTGTCACAGATTTATAAGGCTTCGTGATTCTTACAAATGGTTCTTTCGATTTCCAAGAGCCAAAATTTTTGTTGAGTTCAGTTTTCATAGACTCAACCTCAAAAGAACCCACGACAGCAACTTCTAAATAATTAGCGCCGTAAAATTTCTGATAAAGATCTTTCAATTCTGAAAGTTTTAACACTTTCAGGCTGGCAATACGTTCTTCTATCGTCGGCACATAGTGAATGCTTGTTTTTGGCCATGGATTTTGAAGACGTTCTAGTTCGTTAAATCCAAGTGTTTTGGGGTCTAGTAACGATTCTTCTAGTTCTGCCAATTCTTTTTTACGAATGATCTCAAATTCTGCTTCGTTTAAAGCAGGTGTTTTTAAAATCTCGGCAGCAAAACCAATAAGCTTAACAATATTATCTTTGTCACTGGTGATATCCACCACAGTTTTACCAGGTGCTCCGCCCATTCTCAGTGTTGACTGTAAAGCGTCCAATTGATCTTGGATTTGCTGAAAATTTTTCTTTTGAGTCCCACGCATCATTAACTGGGGCAAGAGCGATAATGCTTCTGAATGACTCGTCAAAGCTTGTTCAGTACCGTAACGTAAAATAAAATTAGCTTTGACGACATCGCCTCGAGTTTTTTTAGACAGCAAAGCGACCTTAATATGATTATCTAACGTGACAAGCTTCGTGTTCTTATCAATATTCTCGGCTGTTGCTTCAAAACCATCGCCCTGAGCTAAATCTTCGCCACCTGTATAATGTTCGAGCATTGAAACGACATCTGGTGTCGCAGGGATTTCTGCTCTTACAGGTTTTCCGGTTGGGACAAACACGCCTGCTGTTCTATTGCTCTCGATCAAATACTTTTTAGCAACACGTTTAACATCATCAAGCGTCACTTTTTTGACTTGGTCTCTGCCCCAGAAGTAAAGCCTGTAATCGCCCTGAGAAATAGATTCGCTCAGCCCCAGCGCTAATTTCTTACTGTCTGATGCAGCTAATTTATAATTTTTGAGCAGTCTTGTCTTGGCTCTTTCGACGACTTCTCCCGTAATAAACTTTGCTTGTTTATCTTCAACATCAGAGATTAACTCGTCTTTCAAAACATAAACTTGGTCTTGTTTGACAGGTTTTGCAAAAATCATCAAAGCACCCGGTTCTGCCAGCTGGTACACCATACCAAACATTTCAGAAGCTTTGCCTGTTTTAACCAATTGGTCATATAAGAATCCGCCGGGTTCTTGAGCTAAGACTTCGACGAGAATTCGAATCGCCGCGAAATCAGCATGAGAACCTGCAGGTACGTGATAAGAAACACCTGCAGCAGCAACTTCACCCGTTCGCATCAGTTTAACCAAGCGAGAGCCATCTTGCGCAGGCTCTTCTGTATAGGTCTTATCTAATATGCGGCTAGGCTTTGGAATTTTTCCAAAATATTCTTCGACAAGAGAAAGCGCTTTATCGTCTTCGAACTTGCCAGCAATAATCAAAATAGCGTTATCTGGTTGATAATACTTTTGATAAAAAGCTTTTAAATTTTCAACAGGAACGCGTTCTATGTCGCTCCGGTTACCAATCGTACTCTTGCCGTAATTATGCCACCTAAAAGATGCCGAAAGCATTTGATCATGCAAGACACTCACGGGATCATTTTCTCCAATTTCGAATTCGTTTCTGACAACGGTCATCTCGGAAGCCAAATCTTCTTTTCGAATCCAAGAATTAATCATGCGATCGGCTTCAAATTGCAAACCGAATTTTAAGTTGTCTTCGGAGGCTGGCATCGTTTCAAAATAATTGGTTCGGTCATACCAAGTCGTCGCATTAAAAAAGGCGCCCTTTTCTTGGAGCATACCCTTGCTGTCAGGAAATTTGGGCGTGCCCTTAAAAAGCATGTGCTCTAGTAAGTGCGCCATGCCTGTTTCGCCTCGTCCTTCGTGACGAGAACCGACCATGTAAGTAAGATTAACTGTGACAGTTGACTGAGAAAGATCGGGGAACAGCAAAACAGACATGCCGTTGGGCAATTTGTATTCGCTGATACCTTCGATTTTTCGAATCGGTTTGAGAGTAGAAGCCATGCTGAAACCACCTAGTGTTAAAAAAGTTAGAAAAAATATCTTTTTCATGAACCGACCCCTGAGTAAATACGCATCACATCTCCAATGGTCAAAAAGACCATGAGACCAAGGATTAAAATAAGGCCTCCTACTTGAATCCACATCTGGGCACGAGCAGGGATTTGTCTTCTTGTCACGCCCTCGATCATAATCATGAGTAACTTGCTGCCATCGAGCGATGGAATCGGTAGAATATTAAACAAGCCCAAAACGACAGAGAGTCCTGCCATCATGGCTAAGAAATTTTTGAGACCTTGGTCTGCTGCGTTAGAAAGTTGTCTGGTAATTTCAACAATACCCCCGAGTTGCAAATCTTTACTTTTACCCACCAGCGCATTGCCGAGCTGCGTCAAAATACCAACACTTTGAACCCAGCATTGCGCGACAGCTTCTGAAATTGCTCCTGTAAAGCTAAAAGATAAAGGCACATAACCAACACC
>JBAXMC010000098.1:0-6888 GCA_037134495.1 Myxococcaceae bacterium | reverse complement strand
GGTCCGTTTTAATATAATCAACAGCATTATTGAGCATGTTGCCCCAAGAAGATACAGGCGGCTGAACGCCAAGTCCTAAAAAGCTCAAAGATGCCTCATACAAAATATTGCCGCCCACTTCTAAAGTTGCTGCAACGATAATCGGCGCCAAAGAGTTTGGCAGAATATGAACCAACAACAGACGCAAATCCCCTGCCCCAAGCGATCTAGCCGCTGTCACGAAATCTAAATTTTTCAGCTGCATCGCTGCTGCTCTTGCTAATCTCGCTACCGTCATCCACCCAAAGAAAACAATAATTAAAATCAGCTTCACGACAGAAGCAAAATTACCACTGGTAAGCTTGCTCGCTCCAAAAACTATTTCTAAATCAATCGCCGAGAAAACAATCATAAGCGGCAATACCGGAATCGAAAGCATCGCATCCGTAAAACGCATCAGAAAAGAATCTAAATAACCGCCGTAATAGCCCGCTAGCAAACCAATCACAGCACCAATAATCGCCGACGTAATCGCTGATATAACGCCTACAGCGAGAGAAATACGACCGCCAAACAACAAGCGCGTAAAAACATCTTGGCCCAACTCGTTGGTCCCCATCAAATATGGCCAACCTGCCGGTCTATTGACCAATTCTAAACTCGCCATGTCATGTGACACACCTAAAAAAGATTCGATAAGCCCAGCGCTTAGCGATAGTAAACACAAGATTAATAAAACAACGCTCGAATATAGCGCCAGTTTATGCTTTCGAAAACGCTTCCAAACAAGTTCAGAGAAAGATTCTGTCATGAGTTTCTCATTCTCGGGTCAACCAAAATATACAGCCAATCTGCGAGCAAATTACCCAACATCACAAGCAGCGCCGAAATCAAAAAGACAACAATCGCCAGGTAATAATCAGCGTTTGATATTGCGTCATATTCCAAGCGCCCAATACCAGGCCATGAAAACACGGTCTCTGTTAGTACGGCTCCACCAAACAAAACAGGTATAGAGAGCGCCAAAATCGTGACAATGGGTATGAGAGCATTGCGCAAAGCATGCTTATAAATCACGATTTTTTCAGACAAACCCTTTGCTCTCGCCGTTCGGATATAATCTGCTGGCAAGATTTCAAGCATCGATGCTCTCATATAACGCAACCAACGGCCGACATAGGCAATCGACAACACACACACAGGCAACACGGCATGCGAGAATCTATTCGTGAATTCTGCCCAAAACCCGTCTTCAGCAATCCCAGGCGTTTCAATGCCTCCCGCCGGAAACCACTGCAAATGCTCCGCAAACAAAAACATGATCATAATACCAAACCAAAAAACCGGCAGAGATATCCCGACAAATGCCAAAAAGTTTAAAATATAATCAAACCAAGAGTATTGCCGACAAGCACTGATAATCCCAAGCGGCAATGCGATTAAAAGCGACAACAAAATAGCAGGGATCATAAGTGCCAGCGTATTAACAATCCGACCACTTAATAAGTCCCAAATCGGTCTTTTATACGCATTTGAAAAACCCATGGCCTGCGTATCACCTAGAAACACAAACATGAATCCACGATTGAAAATCTTGTAATTAGGCACCGGATCTTGTTCAACGGCAAAAGCCCCTAAAGCTTTATCACCCTTGGCGTTCGTCACTGAAAAAGAAATCGCTTTTTGACCAATGGCTTTTTGTGGCCAGGTATAAATACCCTTATCGTCAATTTTTCCGGGACTGTGGTCTAATAATTCGTATTTGAGACCTTGAGTATCACCTGTTACATAGAGCGATAAATCAGTCGAAAAGTTTTCTGGTACATCAACAATCTGACTGGGAACAGGCTGGACAGATAAACGACTTAAAGGCCCACCCTCTATCACAACAGAACCGACCGACTCTAACCCAGCTTGATTTTTGACTACAAACCATTTTCGTCCACCCGAGACTTGGCCATCAAACAACAAGCCCGTTGCTGGCGGAGGGCTGCCGATTTCAATTACAGACGCCGCTGTGGGTTCATAATACCCCCACATCCAACGCGTGTATTGCACATACCAAGGCTGGTCTAAGCCTTTAAGCTTCTTAAGCCGAATAACATCTTCAGGTTTGATTCTAGGATTACTCGTGATGAGCAAATCAACAGGGTTGCCGGGCATGTTGAGCATCAGGACAAACAAAAAAACGCTTAAGCCTGCCAAGATTAAAGCCATTTGAAAGAGCCGGATACCTAATCGCTTCATGAATCCCAACTCCATTCTTGAGAATTCCAAGTCACGGGCTGTAAAATACCCGTTGGTTTCCAGTTTTTGAGACCTTTTTTCGTAATACTCACTTCAACACGAAAATACAAAGGCAACGACGGCAACTCTTCGGCAAAAAGCGCTTCGAACTCTTGACCTATTTTGGCTCTCTTTTGAGCGTCCAACTCTAAAGAAGCTGATTTTAGAATTGCATCGGCTTTCGGGTCACAAAACCCGGGCATATTCTGGCCTAGAAAACCATTTTTTTTGCTCGGAATATTATCACAGCGCCATAGATTTTCAGAAACCATCACAGGGTCTTTCACCCAAGAATAAAGCGCCATATGCTGAAATTTGCGTTTATGCAGGGTATCTGAAAAAAATACTTTTGCGGGTTGATTTTTAATCTCGATATCCACTCCAATTTTATGCCATTCAGCCTGTAAAAGTTGTTCAACGCGTTCACGAGATTTGTTACCGGAAGTTGTCATCAAGATAAGTTTCAGCGGCTGACCATTTTTCTCGCGAATATCTTCTCCTTTTGGACGAATCCAACCTGCCTCAGTCAAAAGCTGTTCTGCTTTTGCTTTGCTATATTCATATTTGCGTATGTTTGGATTGTAATAGATCGATTTCTCAGGTTCTGTACCATGCGCAACAGGCTGTTTTCCAGCGAACAATAATTTTGCAATACCAGCTCGATCAGCCCCATAAGCCAGTGCCTGTCTCACGCGTTTATCTTTCAGAATTGGGTTATCCAAATTAAAATCAATATGTTCCCAAACCAATCCGGGCGTGTAGAAAAAATTAAAATCTTTTTTAAAACGTTTTTCGAAATTTAACGCCTGATCAATATCAAAACCTACGGGAGATATCGCGTCTATATCGCCTGCCACTAAGTTTGATTCCAACGTATTGGTCTGTGGAATGATACGCCAAATAACCTCTTTAATTTTTGGTTTCAAAAACTTTTTGGCATACGGGTTTACCTTTGCCTCAATAAATTCACCGGGCGACCATTCTGTGATTGTAAAAGGCCCTGCTAGTAATGGCTTTAATCCAAAGTCGCTTTTTTTGAGTTTCTCAGGTGCTGCAGCATAAAGAGGCCCAACAATATGAGCCGGTAGCGCTTCGTGATTACGGTAGTTATGATAATAGGCATAAGGTTCTTTCCAAGTTACCACCAAAGTCTTTTTGTTTGCCCCACGGCTCTCCATTTTTTCAATTTTTTCAATCGTAGTGCGATCAATCACTTCTTGAGTCGGGTCTTTGATGATTTTATAACTCAAGATAAAATCATCAGCGATCAGCGGCTTACCATCGGCCCAGAAGAACTCATCTCGTATTTCCCAAGTTGTTCGCATTTTAGGTTGGCCATTTTCTGTATATAGCTCCAGCTTACCGTTTTCTAGGGTTGGAATTTCTTTAGCTGCCCAGGGAACTAGTTTCCAATGTTCATCAAAAATTGTGAGAGTATAGGTACCCACACGCATGACTTCTTCCGAAACCATCATTTCTTTGAAAGGCACAAAGAGAGAATCAGGTTCTTGCGGAAGACCAATTGTCACCGTATGAGGTCTGGCAGGCCCCTGTGAAACCTTGGTTGGAGCTGGCCGACAGCCGATCGCAAAAATCATTCCCAAAAGCAGAAAAAACCGGTTGCTGTTATTAAACATCAAGGGTAGAAAATAGAGGAGGAGATTCGTCCATGTCAACAAAAACGATTATGCATATCGCCGTCATTGGCCTATTGCTTACTTTAGGTGCCTGCAAGCCACGCTTGATCCCTAACTCTAGCGTACCAGATACCAAAGAAAATCGTTTCGTCACTGCTTTCATGGAAGACTACAAGAACGCTATCATTAGCCGCTCTGTTCCAGACATCATGTTGCTGGTTTCACCTGACTATCTAGAAACCAATGGCACCACTGAAGCAAGCGATGACTACAACTATGCTCAGCTTCAAGACAAACTTGAGAAGACCTATGCTCATGTCAAAGAAATCACACTGCGCATCCATATTCAAAATATTACACGCAAAGATGATCGTATCCAGGTGTTCTACTTCTACAACCAGCACAGTCTTGTAGACTTGCCCGCTGGAGAACAATGGATGGCCGTGAACGAAGTCAACCGCTTGGTCTTAAAGTTAAAAGGCAAAAAAGCTTCAGATGGACTTGAGATCTTAAGCGGACTTTAGTGTTATGATCTCCCAATGGGAGTTGTACCTCCTTAGTGACAGTCGTGCTGTGCAGTCTCAGTATGTTCAGGGGCAAGTTGAGCAACCTGCCAAGCAGCCTGCCGAGGGCTTCCCTAATCAAACGATTGCGCATAAGTTGCCCTATCAAAATCTATTAGCAAGCAAACAAGACTTAACCCAGTCCAGAAAATACACCTTCCGCTTTGCTTATGATAGTCGCGAAGGGTGGTTTCCGGCAAGACTCTTGAAGGTCATACAGGCCAAATATGAAGTTTACAAAATTGAGACGACTCTGCGCCGGGATCATACTCAAGAGTGTATTAAAGGACTTCAACTCCAAGATATCAAGACGAAAACAACCCCGGCTATTACAGCTGAAATTTTCGCTTGTTACAAAGCAAATCCCAAAGCATTTGATGATTTTACGCCTGAGCTTAAAGCTAACATATCAAACTACTTAAATCAGAACCATACTGCGCTAGCGGAAAAAATAAAAACGGCTCTTACGCTTCCGAAAACTTAAGACTTCGATACAATGCCCAGGCTTTTTGCGATAAAGCTTGGTCTTCTCGCTTGATGTGAAGCAATGCTTCTTGCAAATCCTGTTCAGCCTCAGCATTTTTTTTCAGCGCAATAAATATCTCGGCGCGATTCACATAAGCATGAGGCTGAGTCGGAGCTAGTTTAATCGCAAACCCAAAATGCCTAATAGCCAAATCACTGTCTTCCTGTTTCTGTGCCAAAACGCCTAAAGCCCGATAATAATACTCATTCGAAGGCTCTATCGCGACCAACGCTTCAAATAAAATCTTAGATTCGCGGCTCTTGCCCTGCATCATCATTACATAAGCGATCTGAGAAATCGTCGCTAATTCATCGTCTGTATAGCCTTTGATTTCTTTGAGTGTCTTAAGTTCTTCCATGGCTGAGCTCCGACATAATCTGTCTCATATATTGAAAATGCTTTGTTAAGATAGGTTCCATCTGAGCTTCTATGTTTGCAAATTTATGCCCCTGTGAAGGCAGCTTTAAACGCTCTAGAGCACTCGACAAATACTTTACCTGTACTCCCGTAGAACTCGGTTGCCCAAGCGTTTCCAGACGTAACCGATCTGATATCTGAGCCATACCTCCAACGAGGTGAGCCTGTGCCAATGTTGGCTGAGGAGCCAAAGAAGCAGGCAAAGCACCTTGAATGGTCTGTTTAGATTGGTGTTCAATATCAGCCGTGGACAAATCTTGGTTCGGCCTAATCGAGATTCCTGTCAAATTACCTATGTCAGCCATTTTTTTTCCTCATCTCGTAAACAAAGTTAAGCACTTCTGCCACGGCTTCGTAAAGCTCTTCGGGTACTTCTTCTTCTAAATCTAACTTATGAAGCGCCTGAGCCAAAGGAATATTCTGTAAAATCGGCACTTTATATTGCTGCGCAATTTTTTTAATCACTTCAGCATTCTTATCCATGCCCTTAGCCACAACAATTGGCGCAGAATCTTCCTGGGCCTGATAACGTATGGCAACAGCAATATGAGTTGGGTTTGTAATCACAGCATCAGCTTTTTTAACCGCTTGCTGACTACCATGCATAATTAACTCTTGAGCCAAATGCTTGCGTTCTGATTTGAGTTGAGGGTCCCCTTCAGACTCTTTGTATTCTTGTTTGATCTCATTTTTGGTCATTTTCATACTTTTGTTAAAAGTATGACGTTGCCAAAAAAAGTCAGCAATCGCGATGATCATAAATAAAACAGCCACTCTCAAGCAAATATCTTTAATAATGACTCTCACAACTTCTAAAGCAACATAAAGATCCAAACGTTGTAGGTTGACCAGATTAGGCAGAGCTTCTTTGAAAGCATAATAAACCACCATCGATACCATGGTAAATTTGACTATCTGTTTTAGAACTTCAACCAAGCGCTTAACGCTAAACAACTGTTTAATACCTGAAATCGGATTAATCTTGCTGAGTTTTGGTATTAGCGGATCAAACGTCAACAAAAAACCCACCTGAAAATAATTAGTCGCTAGCGCCACAATAAAAGCTGTTGCGATCAGCGGCAACGAAACCAGCATCCAAGTCCAGAGGCCTTCTCTTAAAATAGATTCAACTGATTTTTCAAGATGTGGGCTGTGAATGGCTTCGATAGACTCGAGGACCAGAGTCGTCATCTTTTGCGCCATCCAACCTAAGGCAGCCGCTAGACTAGCTAGACAGCCCAGAAAAATAGAAGCAGATACTAAGTCTTGGCTCTTAGAAACTTGGCCTTTCTCACGCGCCTTACGAAGCTTTTGCGGAGTCGCGTCTTCTGTTTTCTCGCCACTTTCTTCAGCCATCGTAAAAGAAAGCTAAGATTCTTTCGTAATTTTTACAAGGTTTTTAGGCCAGGTATTTGGATCAACAGCCTCACCACGCGTCATGAGGCGCAAGATTTGGGTATTATCGCGAACACTTTGCGAG
>JBAXMC010000097.1:0-6909 GCA_037134495.1 Myxococcaceae bacterium | reverse complement strand
CCTGGGCCAGTAGGCACAGGCAGGACCGGGTAAATGGTTAACCAAAACATGCGGGGGCAAAGGGGACATTTTTATTTTGCCTATACGGACATTATCGATTGGCTCCTACAAAGAAGGATTCTTGTAAACAAATGTTATTTGCATTTCAAAAACGTTTTATTCTAGGATGATTGCTTATGGGCATGGTGCCCATAAAAAAGCCACCTCCATACCCTACTAAAAGTTAGGAAGTGGCAACCAGTTTAACGGTCTAGGCAAAAATAATGCCGACGGCCAAGTTTGTCAATTGGAGCGACCATGGCGCGGTCTGTACGCGTTCCCCTTCACGTCATCCAATCTAAGATTTCGCCTTCAGCTAAAATGCTTTGGATCGAGCTTTCGCTCATGTCGACTCCGAAGCGCCCCGAAGTTTCTATCGACACAAAAGCTTTGGCCGAGAAATTAGGTCGTTCAAAGGCGACAGTGGGTCGATTAACTGCCGAGCTTCAGAAAGCAGAGCTTATTGTCCATACAGGTTTTATTAACAGATTTCACAAGACTTATGATTTGGTGTGGATATCCCCTCCTGTCATACTTACACCAACCCTAAGTAAAATCCCGGCAGAGCTGCACCCCGAAGTTATTCGGATTTTTAAGGAAACTCCGATTGAAGCAGAGTTTCATGTAAAACTCATGGCACTTCTCAAACGATATTGGGAAATAACATCAGCAAAAAACAGGTCTGAATCGGTGTTTTCAGAATCTTGACTTGTGAGATGTTGGTAATCTTACTATACTCAGGCAGTATGCGTTTCTTGAATCAAACACCAGCAGATAAATTGATCGATTTAAAAGGTCGGCCTTATTTTTTATGGGATTGTAAATTGACTCGTGTTCAATTTGAAAAGCACATCCAAAAATCAGAGAATGCTGAGGTGAGAGCCTATTTCGCTGCTAAACTTTTGAGACAGGCTAAACCAGATGATGTTTTTTTGTTTTTAAATCCTCAGGAGATTGCTGATCTTTGGGAAGATATGTTGCCTTATCTCGGTAGAAAAAAAGATTTCTGGGATTGGCTTTTGAATATTTTAGCGAGGCAGGGTCATGTCAAACGGTAGTCTAAATGCTTTTCAAATTAGAGTGCTCAAAATTCTTTCTGAGATTGGATATCAATGGCGTCTAACTGGAGGTGGTGCTCTGATTATTGCATATACCCACCATCGAGAGACAGAAGATTTAGATTTGTTTTTCAAATTGAACCAGCTTTCACATATTCCGCGGGAGGTTCAGGCTGTTTTAGAGAGTCATAAACTAGAAGTAACAGTTTTAGAAAACGCTTTGGCCTTTGCTCGGTTTGAGATCCGTGATGGTTTAGAACAAGTCATTTTAGATCTTGTAGCTGACCCTGTTGCTATGATCGAGGAACCTGTTTTCTGGGACTGTGAAGGTGTCCCTATTCTACTGGATACTGAACATGAAATTATGGTGAATAAGCTTTGTACTTTGCTGAGTCGTTCAGAAGTTAGAGACTTGATAGATGTAGAAGCATTATTGTCAAAAGGACAAGATTTAGAATTGGCGATTCAACATGCTGTGCTTAAGGATGGCGGTTTTTCTGCGTTAACGCTTGCATGGGTTCTTGAAGGGTTTCCTTTAAAAAGATTAGCAGCAGTATTGGAAATGCCAACAGAAGAAATCGAACGGTTAGATCGGTTTCGGTTGGAATTGATTAGGCGATTAACCGACGGATAAATACTAGAGAAACGGTTTGATTTTTGTCTTGACGTTGCTTCATAAGACTTTTAATCGTGGTCTATGAAATTTTCATCATCGTCAAAGACTCCAGAAGCTGAAAAACTCAATCTCTTGGTTTATGGAGTGTTTGATAGTGACCCGATAGACAAAAAAGCAGCGTCAGAAGGTTTCAAAGCCAAAGCAGGGCAGATCTATTACGATCATACGAAAGCCCTGCTGGGTCTCGGTGAAAAAGACAAAGCAACGCCTGATATTTATCGTAAAGCAGGGGCTTGGACTTATAAGCTTGCGCAAGATAAGCAAGCCGCCAAAGTAGGTCTGCAACTGCTCGCAAAGGCTTCTGTCAAAGCGGCCTGTGAAGGTGCTGCGCTTGCTCCCTACAAGTTTGACAAATATTTGACCGAGAAGACAGAACTTCATGTCAAAGAGTTTGTATTTCTTACCAGTGATAAAGCTGCTGCCAAAGAAATTGCCGATGCGCAGATTATCGCTCAAGCTGTCATGCTGACTCGGGACTTAATTAACGAAGGTCCTACCGTCATGAACCCTGAAGAAATGGCCAAAAACGCTCAAAGAGAAGCCAAATCTGGTGGTCTAGAGATTCAGATTCTTGATGAAAAAGCTTTAACCAAAGAAAAATTCGGCTTGTTATTGGCCGTGGGCAGAGGTTCTGCTGATTTTGCTCCTCCCAGAGTGATTAAGCTGAGTTATAAGCCAGCTAAAAAAGCTAAAAAACATATCGCGTTAGTAGGTAAAGGCGTGACGTTTGACTCAGGTGGTCTCGATATTAAGCCTTCAGACGGCATGTTGCACATGAAGACAGATATGTCCGGTGCTGCAGCTGTGATGGGTGTAATGCAGGCAATCGCAAAACTTAAACCAGATATTGCTGTGACAGGCTATATGGCTTGTGTTGAAAACGGTGTTGACTCTAAGTCTTACCACCCAGGTGATATTTTAATTTCTCGCAAAGGTCTGAGTGTTGAAATTAATAATACGGATGCGGAAGGTCGTTTGGTTTTAGCAGACGCTTTAAATTACGCTCAAGAAAAAGATAAACCTGATGTTGTGATCGACATTGCTACTCTCACAGGTGCTTGCGTTGTAGCGCTTGGGCCCAATATGGCGGCGCTTTTTTCAAACGAAGATGCTTTGAGTAACAAAATTCTAGAAGTGTCAAAATATACCGGAGAACAATTCTGGCGTATGCCGCTTTCAGATGATTTGTTTGATCAACTGAAAACGCCGATTGCAGACATGAAAAATACAGGTGAGCGCTATGGTGGTTCGATCACTGCTGCTTTATTCTTACAAAAATTCATAGAACCTAAGACTGTTTGGGCTCACTTAGATATCGCAGGACCGGCCAGAAACGAGAAAGACCAGGCTTATGTGACAGCAGGAGGCTCTGGTTTTGCAGTCCGGACGCTTATAGAACTGCTGATGGGCTATTGACGCGCATGGCTGAAATAGGCATAGAAGCGACTCAATGAGCGAAACGAAACGTAAGCCTCGCCCCCATCACAACAATAATAGACCCGAAAGACAGCAAGAGCGACCAGCTCCAATCGTTTTACCGGATATTAATCCTGATGTGGCGACGATGAATCTTTCTGAATTAAAACATGCCAAGATTGATGATCTACAGGCTAGAGCCACAAGACTTGGTATCGATTTTGATGCCTTACTTCGAAAGCAAGACATGGTGTTTGCTATCCTGCGTTGGCAAGCAAACAATAATGGCGCTATCTTTGGTGAGGGTACTCTAGAGACTTTCCCAGAAGGCTATGGCTTTTTGCGTGAACCAGCCTATAACTACGAGCCTTCTGCTGATGACATCTATGTTGCTCCATCGCAAATCCGTGCTTATGGTTTGAGAACGGGCGATACGGTTCAAGGTCAGATTAGGCCGCCGAATGAGAAAGAGCGTTATTATTCGCTTCTAAAATTAGAGACGATTAACAATATTACGCATGCTGAGCATCGCAATAAGATTTCTTTCGACAATCTAACACCGCTTTATCCGAATCAGCGATTCAAACTTGAAAGCTTGCCGACTAATTATTCAACTCGAATCATTGATTTGTTTTGTCCCATTGGAAAAGGCCAACGTGCTCTGATCGTGTCTCCTCCAAGAGCCGGTAAAACAGTTCTGATGCAAGATATTGCGAATGCAATCACGGCCAATCACCCTGAAGTGACTTTGCTCGTCTTGCTAATTGACGAACGTCCTGAAGAAGTAACCGACATGCGTCGTCATATCAAAGGCGAAGTGATTGCTTCAACTTTCGATGAACCACCACAGCGCCATGTTCAGGTTGCTGAAATGACCATTGAAAAAGCCAAACGCCTCGTTGAAATGAAAAAAGACGTGGTGATTTTGCTGGATAATATTACGCGACTGGGTCGTGCGTATAATACGCTCGTACCTCCAAGTGGTAAGATTCTCTCCGGTGGTGTAGACTCTAACGCTCTTCACAAACCAAAGCGCTTTTTTGGTGCAGCTCGTAACGTTGAAGAAGGCGGGTCTTTGACGATTATCAGTACTGCTTTGATCGATACAGGCAGCCGTATGGATGAAGTTATTTTCGAAGAGTTCAAGGGAACAGGTAACGCTGAAATCGTGCTTGACCGAAAACTTATGGAGAAACGCATCTTCCCATGTATGGACATCAATAAGTCTGGAACCCGTAAAGAAGAGCATTTGTTAGACAAAGATGTCTTAAATCGCGTTTGGGTTCTAAGACAGCTTTTGCATCCTCTCAATGTGATCGATTCCATGGAATTCTTGCTGAGCCGCATGAAGGGTTCTAAAACTAATGCTGAATTTATCGCTTCGATGAGCAACTGATGTCGTTGTTGCCACCTGCCAAAATCGCTGTTGTACTTGGGTCGGGGTTGGGTGGTTTTGCCGAGGCTTTAAGTCATACGCAATCTCTGTCTTATTCAAAAATCCCTGGTTTCCCTGTGTCTACGGTTGAGGGACATTCGGGGCAGTTTGTTCATGGTTTTATTGGCGAAACACCTGTTTTGCTCATGCAAGGACGTGTTCATCGATATGAGGGTTATACAGCTCAGCAAGTTGTTTTCCCGATTAGGACGCTTAAAGATTGGGGCATCGAGAAATTAATTTTAACCAATGCTGCCGGTGGTATTAACCCTGAGTTTGATGTCGGTGATTTAATGCTGATTACGGACCATTTGAATTTAACAGGTGATAGTCCACTGATAGGCCCCAATGATCCTAAGTTGGGTGTGCGTTTTGTGGATATGACTGAAGCTTATTCAAAGAAGTTTCGTGATTTAGCGAAATCAATTCAGCCGGATTTACGTGAGGGTATTTATGCTGGGCTGCTCGGGCCTTGTTATGAAACTCCGGCAGAGATTCGCATGCTCAAAACTCTTGGGGCAGATGCAGTTGGGATGAGTACCGTTTTTGAGACCATTGCTGCTCGGCATATGAACATGGAAGTGCTTGGAATTTCGTGTGTTTGCAATAAAGCAGCAGGGCTTTCTGGGCAAAAACTTACCCATGAAGAAGTAACAGCTGCTGGTCAGCAAGCTTCAAAGAAATTTTCTGATTTGCTCATGCGGTTGATTCCTCGGATGGCTTTGGTATAGTAAAACCTATGCTTCAGTTAGATGCCAAAAAAATTCATAAAAAAATGAAAGCCATGAATGACATGTTCATGTTTGCATACCAACTGAAAAAATTTCAACTCAAACAAAAACATCCAGATTGGACGCAGCGACAACTTAACTACGGTGCTTATGAATTGATCGAGAGGGGCTGTCGTTGATTCAAGATTTAATTACAACGTTTTTGGAAGTGACTCAGAAGCTTGAAGCGGCCGAGATTCCGTATATGATTGTCGGCTCTGTAGCTTCGATGACCTATGGTGAACCCAGGATGACGCATGACCTAGATCTTGTGGTTCAAGTAATGCCTAGAGATGCGGCTAAATTTGAGCAGATATTTCCCTCTGAAGAATATTATTGTCCGCCTGAAGAAATCGTAAAACCAGAAATTTTGCGCCAAGGTCAATTCAATCTTATTCATCATGATACGGGGTTGAAAATCGATATTGTCATTCGCAAAGGCTCAGAACACGCTAAAATGGAATTCGCTCGTCGTTCAAGAGTTCCATTTTGGCAAAACAGCGAAGTTTTTATGGCTTCACCTGAAGATGTGATTTTGAAAAAGCTTGAATACTTCAGAGAAGGCGCCTCTCAGAAGCATTTACGAGATATTCAAGGCATACTGGCTCAGACCCAAATAGACGAAACTTATCTGCAAAGCTGGATTTCTAAATTAGGTCTCGAACGACAATGGGCTGAAATTTTGATATAGTGAGCCATTATGGCTCAATGGAAAAACAAACTTTACGAATCGTTTGAACTCATTCTTCTCTGTGTTATTTTAGCAAGCGTCGTTGCTGTTTGCTTAGAGAGTGTTACTCAAATCCGAGAACAGTATGGATTCTGGTTAAGCGGTTTAGAATGGATGTTCACTGTTTTATTTACAGTCGAGTATCTGATCCGTATTTATATGACTCAGCGTCGTCTAGAATACGTCTTTAGTTTTTATGGCTTAGTTGATTTAATGTCTACGTTGCCAAGCTATTTGGCCATAGTCTTGCCAGGCGCACATTCATTCTTAGTGGTTCGAATCTTAAGACTTTTAAGAGTATTTCGTATTTTAAAACTAGGCAGTTATATGGACGAAGCAAATTATTTGACCCGTGCTTTGTGGGCAAGCAAAAGAAAGATTGCTGTGTTTCTTGTCGGAGTCATGACGATTATTTTAGTTTCAGCGACGCTGATGTATTTGGTCGAAGGACCTGAAAATGGTTTCGATAGCATTCCTAGGGCGATTTATTGGGCCATCGTGACGATTACGACGGTAGGCTATGGAGATATTTCGCCTCATACTTTTTTGGGTCAAATATTGGCATCTGGTTTGATGTTGGTGGGTTATACAATCATTGCTGTTCCGACAGGAATTATTTCTGCAGAGATGGGCAAAACTCAAATTTGTAAGACTTGCGGTTCTAATTTGTGCTAGCTTGCAGCGCATGATCGTTCAAATTTTAATGGCGTTGATTGCAATCAGCTTTCTCGTCGCATGGCATGAGCTTGGGCATTACACTGTGGCTCGTTTGACAGGTATGCGTG
>JBAXMC010000096.1:0-6916 GCA_037134495.1 Myxococcaceae bacterium | reverse complement strand
AGGCTTGCTACATATTTTCCAATCAGATCGTTTTCTAGATTAACAAGATCGCCTGGTTGTAGATTTTTTAAGTTTGTCTGATCGAGTGTATGTGGGACCAAGCAAACGCTGAAAGTTTCATGGCTAATTTGATTAATCGTCAAACTAACCCCATCTATAGTAATGGAGCCTTTGGGAATGCAGAGTTTTAAGATCTCGGAGCTGGTTTTAAAAATAATATGCAGTGACTCGGCTTCAGGTTTTATTTCGCTTACCTGGCCAACGTCGTCTACGTGGCCCTGAACCAAATGTCCACCGAGGCGATCAGACAAGCGCATGGCTTTTTCTAGGTGAACCGAACTGCCGGCTTTCAGTTGTCCAAGTGTTGTTGCTGCGAGAGTCTCTGGGCCGAGATCAAAATTCAAATCTTGTGATTTTAGAGTTGTTAAACACACGCCGTTCACAGCAATGCTATCTCCAGCATGAACATCGCTGAGATCCATATGAGATTCAACTTGAACACGTGAACCGGTACGATTAAAAATTCCTGTGTTTTGGATAATACCTGTAAACATGAGAGTTTATTATCGTACTCACCAAAAATAGGAACCTGGGTCTATTGGTAAGTATGCAAAGCGGATTAGAACCTTCTTCAGAAGAATGGGATATTTGGACCCGGCAAGTATTGGATTTTATCCGGGATTTATCTCGCTCTCCACAGGGTGGAGAGGGTCGGGGTGAGGTTTTAATAGGAGAACAACCCCTTTCCGGGGGTTTTCCGAAGATTCTAGAGATTTTTAACCAGGGCCTTGTTGATTCTGTGTCAACCATAGATCCGGGTTTTATGGCTTATATCCCTGGAGGCGGGATCCGCAGTGCTGGTTTAGCCAATTTTTTAGGAAACATAACCAATCGTTTCACAGGCATGCAGAGTCAGGCACCTACTCTAGTAGGCCTTGAAAACCAGGTGATTCGTTGGTTATGCCATGAGTTTAATTTGCCTGAAACTTCTTTTGGTGTTTTGACTTCAGGTGGGTCCACAGCCAATCAAACAGCTATTACCGCGGCGCGTGTACAAGTCTTAGGAGATACTGGCGATTTTTCAAAATCTAGACTCTATGTGTCGGATCAGGTGCATCATAGTGTTCAAAAGGCTGCTTTTTTAGCAGGGATCCCAAGAAATAATTGTGTGAGCATTGAATCAGACGGAGAATTTCGTTTATCTGTGAGTCATTTTAAAGCTCAGATTGAAGAAGATCGCAAACTCGGTTTTACGCCTTTTCTGGTTGTTGCTTCAGCGGGGACAACCAATACAGGGGCGATTGATCCCTTAGAAGAACTGGCAGATCTTTGCAAAAAAGAAGGGCTTTGGTTGCATGTCGATGGCGCCTATGGAGGAGCCTTTATGCTTTGCCCGATGGGTAAGACAAAATTAAAAGGCATCGAAGAAGCAGACTCGATTACGATGGATCCGCATAAAGGCTTGTTTCTGCCTTATGGGACAGGCTGTTTATTGGTTAAAGACAAGTCAACTTTGTTAAAAGTTCACAATTATGAAGCGGATTATTTGCCACATAGCGAGCAAGATTCTCCTGCTAGTTTGGGACCTGAGCTGAGTAGAGAGTATCGCGGGATTCGTCTCTGGTTACCGTTGATGCTTCACGGTGCAGGTGCTTTTAGGCAGGCTTTGGCGGAAAAACTGGAATTAACAGATTGGTTATATCAAGAACTTCAAAAGCTTCCTGTAAAAATTTTAAATAAGCCAGAGCTCTCCATTATTGTTTTTCGGCCGGGGGATATTTCTGAGCGGGTTAACTCCTATGGTCGAGTTTATTTGGCGCCGACCAAACTTAGGGGTGAATTGGCAAGCAGAGTCTGTATCTTGAGTTTCAGAACACACAAAGCGCAAGTTCAGGCCTGCCTTGAAGATATTCGAAAAGCCCTTTAAGACTGTGGAATATGACACAACACTGTGGAACGATTGCATTGGTGGGGTTGCCCAATGCAGGCAAGAGTTCTTTATTGAATGCCCTGATTGGACAAAAGTTAGCTCCTGTAACGTATAAAGCCAATACGACACGGAGAGTTTTAAATGGCGTTTTGACGCGCGAAAATGCTCAGTTTATTTTTGTAGACACACCCGGAATGAATGACAAAGGCACATTGCCAGATACAGATATCTTACTTTGGATAGCGGATGCCAAACGCGAGATTGTCCGGCCTCCGGTTAAATTGCCTAGTTCTACTGTTTTGGTTTTAAATCAAATCGATCGTTTTGAAGATAAAGCTCAGATGCTACCCGTGATTCAGCGTTGGCATGAAGTTTTAGAGCCTGATTTGATTCTTCCTATCTCTGCTAGAACAGGTGAAGGCCTAGAAGAGCTGATTAAGATTTTGTCCAAGAAGTTACCTGAACGCGAATTTTTATTTGATAAAGACGCACTAACAGATGCTTCTGAACGCGAACTGGTGGCTGAATTAATTCGTGAAAAGGCCTTGTTGGCCCTCAAAGATGAGATCCCCTATTCGCTCAATGTTGTGATTGAGAGTTTTGATGAAAGTCGCCGAGAAGGTTCTCAAAAGAATATCGTTGATATCTCTGCCAATTTAAATTTAGCCAGAGAAAGCCACAAACCTATTGTGATAGGCAAGGGCGGTTCTAAACTTAAAGAAATTGGCCAAATGGCACGTTTGGAACTTGAGAAGCTCTTGGGTTGCCAAGTGATGCTGAGACTCTTTGTACGGGTAAAAAAGCCAGGAACTATTTAATATGAATTTATTTACAGACTTTAAATTACTTCCTTCTCTTCAAGCATCTATTGCTGAAAAAGGACTCGTTAAACCTACGGACATCCAAGAACAGGTTATTCCGGCGCTTTTAGATGGAGGCTCTCTTGTAGGGGTTTCAGAAACTGGCAGTGGTAAGACGCTGTCATTCGCATTGCCCATACTCCACATTTTAAAAACGCTTGAGAACAGCGGGGATTCAATTACGGCTGGGAGTCAGCCGCGTGCTGCGGTTATTGTTCCTACGAGAGAGTTGGGAGAACAATTGTCGAAGGTGTTCAAACCTTTTACGCATACGACACGTTTGCGGGTTCGGGTATTGCTCGGTAATTCAACACCGGAAGTGGCCAAAAAGAATATTGCTGGGATTTTCGAAGTGATCATTGCCACTCCTGGGCGCTTGGTGAAAATGCTGGATCGAAAGCTGATTAACTTAAGTGATGTTCGGGTTTTGGTCTTTGATGAAGCCGATCAGATGCTAGATCAAGGGTTTCTTCCGGATGCCCGTCGGATTATAGAAGCTTGCCCAGAATCTCGTCAGATGGGTTTGTTCTCTGCGACCATTTCCCCTGCGGTGCAAAAACTTATCAACGAACTTTTTACTGACGCACAGTTGATTCGAAGCAAAGGCAGTGCTTCTTTGGTTTCAAGCTTGAAGACGATTAATCGCGAAGTGATAGATGGAGAGCGATTTGTTCTTCTAGAAAAAATCTTGCGAGAAAAAGCTCCAGCGGGTGGGACTCTTATTTTTACTAATACACGAGAACAGTGTGACAAGCTTGTCTCTGAATTAGATAAGAAAGGCCAAAAATGCGCTGTCTATCGCGGACAAATGGATAAAGTTGAACGTCGCAGTAATTTAAAGGCCTTTAGAGATGGGAAAGTGAGGTTGCTTGTCTCTACCGATCTTGCTTCAAGAGGCTTGGATGTGGAGCATGTGGGTCGAGTTATTAACTATCATCTTCCAAGGCAGTTAGAAAATTATATCCATCGTGTAGGTAGAACGGCGCGAGCACGACGCCCAGGTACGGTTATCAATATGGTGACAGAGCGGGATGGACCCTTGATGCTACAAGTTGCAAACATTTGAGGGGCTGTCCATTAAACTTGGATTCTCCAAATAATGCCTGATTTGCCTGACTAGCTGCCCGCCTTGGTAGCCATCCATAAATCTGTGATCGACAGTGGCCATGATGTCTAATTGAGGCCTGATCACGATTTCGTTCTGATACACCACGGGCCGTTGTTTGATTTGTGTGATTGCTAGATACACAGGCACGCGAGCAAATGGAGTAGGCGGAGCATAACCTTCATCAATGCCCAACATGCCAACGCTCGTGATAATCGCGGCTCCAAAAGGAAAAGCTTCTAAGCCTAGAGCTTTGACTTCATATCCTAAGGCACCCGTAATATAGCCGATTGCCCAAAGCATCGGTCTGATCAGCCAAGTCGGTAAAATTTCTAGGATGCCTTTGCTTTTTTCAAAATTGGCATCTTTTCCGGAACGTAGTTTTTCTGAGCCAATTTTAAGCTCTTCAGCGATCTGGGAAGTGGTTTTTTGATCGATATTGCAGACTTTAAATTTAGCCAGGTCGTGTCCCTGAGGCAGGGCCACCAAGAAAGATAAATCTACAGTTTCATGCGGGACATATTTACCAAAAACGATCCGGCCGTTCAGATCAGGAGCTTGTTTTAAAGCCAGCCCAGCTGCGCGGCCGACTAAATGCGTGATGGTTGTTCGGATGCCAGTTTTCTCATTAAGTTCTTGTAAATACGTCAAAGCGTTGGTGGCATCGATCGTCATTTTGCCGTAGATATTGCCTTCCTTGGGTGAGCTCCAGGTGGCAATGGCAAGTTTACGGCGCGTGCTCATACGGTAGTTTTTTTTCATCGCAGAGGGTTATAGTTCGCAGATGCAAAATTTGACAGAAATCTAAGAGGGATTGATTCTTTCGGTATTTTCATAGAAGATTGCTGGTCTGGTTTATGTTAGTGAATCCAAAAAAATGATTAATGAAGAATTACCTATTGGCGTGTTGTTTGACGAGCTGAAAAACCGAATCGCCCAAAATGAGTCTGATTCAAGCAATCAGCTGAGTAGCCTGCATGGTAGACAGCCACCTCATGCACTCGATGCTGAACGCGGAACGCTTTGCGCACTTTTGATCGAACCTGAAGCTTTTGAACAGGTGAGCTTAGAAGGCCTTCGAGCTGAAGATTTCTATCATCCTGCTCACGCTGCTGTTTACAGCGCCATGCTGACACTCCAACAAGAACACCAACCGATTAATACGGTGACTGTTGTAGACGAATTAATTCAGGCTCAAAAGCTAGATCAAGTTGGGGGCCCCGCTTTTGTGGCTCAGCTTGAAACACTTTTCCCAACGGCTGCCCATGTGGGAGCTTATGCGAAACTTGTAAAAGATAAGTCAACTCTGCGAAAATTAATTACGGCTGCGACCAAAGTAGTCCAGTCTTCTTATAAACAAGATCGCAAAGTTTCTGATGTGATCGATGAAGCCGAACGTGTGATCTTGCAGATCAGAGATGAAGTCTCTCAAAAAGGGATGCTTTCGATCCAAGAGCTTGTGAATGTCGCTCTAAAACGTTTAGAGCTCATGTACAACAACAAGAGTGCCTTAGTAGGTCTGGGTTCTGGATTTGCAGATTTTGATCGCTTGACCAGTGGATTACAGCCAGGCGAATTAATTATTATTGCAGCCAGACCTTCGATGGGTAAAACAGCTTTTACTCTGAATATTGCTGCTCATGTGGCGATGCAGAGCAAAGTTCCCGTGGCGTTTTTCTCTTTAGAAATGGGTGCTGAGCAGTTGGTTCACCGGTTGATCGGATCAGAAGCACGCTTGGATTTGTCTAATTTAAGAAGAGGCATGGTTCAGCGCAACGAGTTTGCGCAACTTGTCGCTGCAGCTGGGCATTTGGGTGAGGCGCCGCTTTATATAGACGAAACACCTTCTCTTTCTATTGCTGATATGCGCAATAAATGCCGCCGTATGGCTTTGCGCCATGATGTGAAGTTGGTGATAGTGGATTATTTGCAGCTCATGACCGGCCCTGAAGGCTATGATAATAAAGCCACAGAAGTGGCCGAGATCTCGAAAGGCCTCAAAAGTATCGCACGTGAACTCAAAATCCCCGTGATCGCATTGTCTCAGCTGAATCGAGGAGTTGAATCGCGTACGGACAAACGCCCGATGATGAGCGATTTACGGGAATCGGGTGCTATCGAACAGGACGCCGACGTAATTGCCTTCTTGTATCGTGAAGAATATTATTTGCGCGATAAAACTCCGGAAGACAAACAAGGCATCGCAGAGATTATTGTAGCCAAAAATCGTAACGGTCCAACAGGGCAGTTTGAGTTACGCTTCTTTAACCATATTACGCGTTTTGCTGATTTAGAGCATTCTGGGCGCTAGTTGACGCTGTTGAATTAGGGGTCTAATTAGAAAGCATGCAGTATTTAATTCCCTATCTCGAAGTATTTGTTTCCGTCATTATTTTTATAATTGGATGGTTCGTTTTGTCTGTTCTCTTTAGAACAGTTGTCGAAACAAACAAAGTTCACATTGTTCAACGCCGGGGCAGAACAACGTCGTATGGTGTGAAGCAACCTAATGGAAACGTTTATTTTGCTTGGCCTAGCTTTTTGCCTGTGATTGGGGTTAATCGCATTATTCTGCCAATCAACAATTTCAGTGTCAATCTCGATGCTTACGATGGTTATGACAAAGATCGTGTGCCTTTTTTGGTGCATATTACAGCATTTTTTCGCATTGATAATCCGGCATTGGCCGCGGAACGTGTTGCTCAGTTTAGTACGTTAGAAGGAGAGCTGAAGCAGATTGTACAAGGCGCAGCTCGTCGCGTTCTTGCTTCTCATGACATTAACGAAATCATGATTGATCGCTCAAAGTTCGGAGACATGTTTACTCAAGAAGTAGCAGGTGATCTCATTAACTGGGGCATTGTTCCAGTTAAGAATATGGAACTCATGGATATTCAGGATGCGCATGGTTCTAAAGTTATTGTGAACATTATGGCCAAAAAGGCTTCTCATATCGAAATGGAAAGACGCACAGAAGTGGCTTCTAATCGTCAAAAAGCTGAAACCGCTGAAATTGAAGCA
>JBAXMC010000095.1:0-7041 GCA_037134495.1 Myxococcaceae bacterium | reverse complement strand
AAAAAACCGATGCTTGAGCTCTTAGCGGGTATCCCAACCATTATTTATGGTTATTTTGCTTTGGTGTTTGTAACGCCTCTGCTTCAAAAACTCATTCCAGATTTGGCTGGCTTTAACGCACTCAGCCCTGGTCTCATGATGGGTATTATGATTATCCCTTGGGTATGTTCTTTAAGCGAAGATGCTTTATATGCTGTTCCTGTCCACTTAAGAGAAGCTGCTTATGCTTTAGGAGCTCGAAAAGTCAGCACAATCTTTCGAGTTGTTATCCCGGCAGCTTATTCAGGGATTCGCTCAGCTACGATGCTCTCTATTTCGAGAGCAATGGGTGAAACCATGATTGTAACCCTCGCAGCGGGTCAACAGCCAAACTTAACGCTTGACCCAAGAGTACCCATCGAAACCATGACAGCGTATATCGTTCAAGTCAGCATGGGAGATACCCCTCGTGGGACACTGGAATATCAAAGCATTTTTGTGGTTGGAGCAACGCTTTTTGCAATCACTTTTTTACTTAATTGGTTCATGCATCCTCGTAGGAAGTGTTCATGAAATTAGAAAAAGTTTTCAGAACTCTTTGTTTGGCAGCGATTATACTGCCACTCGGGCTTTTACTGCTATTGCTAGGTCAACTTTGTTTTCAAGGATTTGAGCGACTTAGTTGGAGTTTTCTGACAGAGTTCCCGTCACGCAAAGCCGAGTTGGCAGGCATCTACCCTGCTTTAGTTGGCAGTTTGATGTTAATTAGCTTAAGTACGGCTTTAGCAATCCCAATTGGCATTGCTGCCGCGATTTATTTAGAAGAATACGCGACAAAGACCTTTTTTTCGCATTTGATAGAACTCAATGTCGCTAATTTAGCCGGAGTGCCTTCTGTTATCTATGGTTTATTGGGACTTGAAATCTTTGTACGCATGATGAACTTTGGACATAGCTTAATCTCGGGAGCACTTACGATGGCCCTTCTCATGCTTCCCGTTGTGATTACAGCATCTAGAGAAGCCTTTAAAACCGTTCCTATGCATTACAGAGAAGCTTGTTTTGCACTCGGAAGCACACAGTTTCAGACCATCAAACAAGTGGTCATACCCATGGCGCTGCCAGGTATTCTAACCGGTTCTATCTTGGCAATTTCAAGAGCCATCGGTGAAACAGCGCCGCTTGTTGTTGTGGGAGCGGCAACTTATATGGCTTTTGTGCCGGATGCTTTGGACTCTGAATTTACGGCGTTGCCAATTCAAATTTTTAACTGGGTTTCGAGACCTCAAAAAGGTTTCTTGATCGATGCAGCTGCCGGAATCATTGTGCTTGTTGGAACGCTATTCGTGCTTAACCTCGTGGCCATATTTTTAAGAAACCGGTTTGAACATCGATGAATAAATTTGAAGTAAAGCAGCTCTCAGCTTGGTACCGAGATATTCAGGTCTTGCAGTCCATTTCGATGCCGATTTTGGAACAACAGGTCACAGCAATTATTGGCCCTTCTGGTTGTGGTAAATCAACTTTCATACGTTGCTTAAACCGGATGCATGAACTCTCAGAAGGGGCCCGTCTAGAAGGTCATGTTTATCTTGAAAACCAAAATATTTATGCTCCTAAAGTAGATCCTGTCTTACTGAGACGCCGCGTCGGTATGGTGTTTCAAAAGCCAAACCCCTTCCCTCATTTGTCTATTTTAGACAATGTTCTAAGCGGTCTGAGATTAACACAGCGTCCTAGAAACTTAGAGATAGCAGAGTCTGCATTACGCAAAGCTGCACTTTGGGAAGAAGTCAAAGACAGGCTAGAAAAACCAGGGATTAGTTTGTCTGGGGGGCAGCAACAGCGATTATGCATCGCGAGAACATTGGCTGTAGACCCAGAAGTGATTCTGATGGATGAGCCCTGTTCTGCTTTAGACCCGATTGCGACTGCGAGAGTGGAAGATTTGATCCATGAACTTCGAAAAAATTATACAATCGTGATTGTGACACACAGCATGCAACAAGCGGCTCGAGTTTCAAATAAAACTGCTTTCTTTCTAAG
This sequence comes from Myxococcaceae bacterium, assembly GCA_037134495.1. Taxonomy (GTDB): domain Bacteria; phylum Myxococcota; class UBA727; order UBA727; family JABDBI01; genus AER2-1. The sequence goes on along the minus strand of JBAXMC010000095.1, from coordinate 5,016 downwards.
TGGTATTTTAGTTGAGTTTTCTGACACGAGTCAGCTATTTACTTCGCCAACACACCCAAGAACTGAAGATTATATTACAGGTAAATTTGGATGAACAAACTACATACCGATCGTGAATATGAAAACGAATTAAGAGACCTTCGATCTCGTTTAGCCGTCATGGCTTATGAAGTTGAGCAGATGATCAAGAAAGCTGTTGCTTCGCTACAAAACTCAGATGCCAAGGCAGCCGAAGAAGTGATTCTAAAAGACCATGAAGTCAATCGTCATGAAGTTGAAATGGACGCTTTATGTTTGGTAATCTTAGCGCGTAGGCAGCCCTTAGGAGCAGATTTACGATTTGTGACGATTGCCCTCAAAATGGTAACAGATTTAGAGCGCATCGGTGATTTAGCCGTCAGCATTGCCAATCGAACGCTTAAACTTAAAAACATGCCACTGATTCAGATTCCGCCCAGCATTGGACTCATGACCAAAGGAGTCGAACAAATGCTGCAACTTTCTATCGAGGCTTTTCTAGATGCAGATGCTGTCAAAGCCGAATCTGTTTTAGAAAAAGACGACCAGATTGATGAGCTTTATCACCAATTATTCAGAGCTTTGCTCAAAGAAATGGCCCAAAACGAAAACCTTATAGAGCCTCTGGTGCACATTCAATCAGTTGCTAAGTGGCTAGAACGTATCGGAGACCATTGTACAAACCTGGCCGAATTGGTTGTTTTCATGGTTCGCGGAGAGAATATTAGGCACATGAGTAAAATCAAGTAGGCGCTCTTGCAAAAAAGTCTTGATGGCCTTACAGGCTCCCAATGCACAACACAGTCGTCATTGTTTCTCGCGCACGCACTCCCATTGGAAGCTTTCAAGGTGGCCTAAGTTCACTGACTGCACCAGACTTAGGTGCAGCTGTTATTGCGGCAGCAATCTCACGTGCAGGCTTATCTGGCTCAGACTTAGACGAAGTCCTGATGGGACAAGTCCTTACAGCAGGCGTTGGGCAAGCACCTGCAAGACAAGCAGCACTTAAAGCTGAAGTTCCTGTTTCTGTGCCCTGTACAACAGTTAATAAAGTCTGTGGTTCTGGGCTCAAAGCCGTCATGCTGGCCACACAATCAATCCAGCTGGGAGACACCCAGATTGCTGTTGCAGGCGGCATGGAATCCATGTCCAATGCTCCTTATATTATGCCCAAGGCACGTTCAGGCTATCGCATGGGACACAACCAGGTTTTAGATTCTATTTTAACCGAAGGTCTCTTGGACCCTTATTCGAAAGCCCATATGGGTACGTTTGGTGACCAATGTGCAACTGAGAATAATTTTTCTCGAGAACAGCAAGATTTGTTTGCAAAAACCAGTTACGAAAAAGCACTGCTGGCTCAAAAAAACGGTTTTTTTGAATCGGAGATTATCCCGCTTTTAATAGACCAAGACGAAGAACCTAAAAATTACAAACCTGAAAAAATACCCAATCTTAAACCAGCCTTTGGTGCCTCAGGAACTGTCACTGTCGCTAACTCATCTAAAATCAATGACGGCGCAGCTGCTGTTGTTCTCATGAGTGAAGCTGAAGCTCAAAAACGAGGTATTAAGCCATTAGCAAAAATTTTATCTATGGCTACTTTTGCACAAGACCCAGCGCATTTTACAACGGCACCTGCAGGAGCAATAGAACTCGCTGTTCAAAAAGCCGGGCTTTCTTTGAGCGATATAGACTTTTTTGAAATCAACGAGGCTTTCTCTGTCGTAACCATGACCTGTATGAAAAAGCTTAATTTGGATCATGCTCGTGTGAATGCTTGGGGAGGAGCTGTCGCACTTGGGCATCCAATCGGTTGCTCTGGAGCGCGTTTGCTTACAACGCTGGTTTCTGTATTACACCACCACAAAGCAAAATACGGCTGTGTTTCTATCTGCTTAGGTGGTGGAGAAGCCGTGGCTATGATTATTGAGAACTAAGCTTTGTCATGACTTTTTGTAAGTCTTCCCAAGCTTCTTTTTTCTTAGAAGGGCTTCGAAGCAAATAAGCAGGGTGAAACGTTGGCATTAAATCAATGCCTTCGTATTTCTTCCACTGGCCTCTGATTTCGCTCAAACTTCCCTCGACTTTAAGCAAACTTTGGCAAGCGTAACGACCCAAAGCAACAATTACTTTAGGTTTAATCAAAGCTAATTGTTTCTTAAGAAATGGTTCACAAGAGTCAATCTCGTCTTTTTCTGGATTCCTATTATCAGGTGGTCGGCATTTAATCACATTGCAGATATAAACTTTGTCTCTCGATAGAGCCATCGCTTCAATCATTTTGGTTAAAAGCTGCCCTGCTCTGCCAACAAACGGCAAACCCTGTTCATCTTCATCTGCTCCAGGTGCTTCTCCCACAAAAACTAAGTCTGCATAGGGGTTACCGGACCCAAAGACGATTTGATTACGTGTCTGGCATAGTTTGCAGCGTTTGCAGTCGCCGATTTGCTGAGTTCTCAGCGATTCCAGAGTGTTCTCGCTTGCAGGGACTTGCAAACCAGAAGCCTCATAAATTTCTAAGCGCGTTTTTAAAGTTTGCGCAATTTTAGACCGCGATCCAACTGACATCGCCAGCTCCTTCTCGAATCACAACAGGATAAGGGCCACTTAAATCTATAACCGATGAATCAGAGCCTTCTAAAGTACCCGCATCTAAAATTAAATCCAAGTCATGTCCCATGTACTCTACTATCTCTTGTGGGTTATACAAGGTTCGTTCACCCACTTTTGTACTGGTTGATACAATTGGTTTTTTATACGTACGAGCAAGCGCTAATGTTACGGGGTGCTGAGGAACTCGAATCCCTACGGTCTTACGTTTACTTTGAAAAATACGCGGAACTTCAGGAGTTGCTCTCAAAATAAAAGTATAAGGACCTGGCAGGTAACGCTTCATAATACGATAAGAGTCGTTCTCAATTAAAGCATAACGAGCGATATCGGAAAGATCCGGAACAACAAACGAGAGCAAGTGTTCTGGATCTAGATTTCTAATCTTATAAATACGGTCAATGGCCTTCTTATCGAAAATTCCACAACCGATTCCGTAGTTTGTATCAGTCGGGTAAGCGATCACTCCCCCCCGTTCTAAAGTGGCAACAGCATGAGCAATCATGCGTGGTTCAGGAAATTCAGAATCGATTCGAAGCCTTAAGTAAGAGCTGTGGGCCATGACCCTACATTACTACTTCCCGATACAAAAGCGACTGAAAATTAAATCCAAAACTTCTTCGTTTAAACTTTTGCCAAGTAATCTATCGAGCGCATTGCCTGCACTGCGCAATTCAAACGCCAGAACTTCATCTGGTTCGGCACGCAAAAGAGCTTCTTTGGCTTCCAATAAACATTCGTGAGCTTTTTGAACTTCTTCTTTTTGACGTACTTTTGTGAGCATAACTTCGCCAAAATCAAAAGAATCGCCCATTAAGATTTGAGTTATTTGTTCACGTAACTTGCCCAACCCCTGGCCTGTCTTAGCTGAAATTCCATCTAAATCAGAATAGAGATCTGCCTTCGTCACAATTTTAATCACTGGCGCTTGTAAAAATGGCATCTCCAATTTCTCGCCGCCTGGTTCTTCAAGCCATAAAATCAAATCTGCTTTATCTAATTCACGCTTCGCTTTCTCAATGCCTAAACGCTCTACAGGATCAAGATTTTTATCTTCGCGAATACCGGCAATATCGATAAGCACCAAGGGCATCCCGTCTAAAACCCAACTGGCTTCTATGACGTCACGGGTCGTACCTGGTGTGTCATGCACCAATGCTTTTTCTTCACCCAAAAGAGCGTTTAATAACGTTGACTTACCTGCATTGGGTAAGCCCAACAAAACAACCCTGGCCCCTTCAGTCAGTCTTTTGCCCAGCTGTGCACTGCGTAAAAGTTTGTACAGCGTGTCTATGCAATCTTGAAGCTTACAAGCCAAAGTTTCAGTTGCCAAACCACCTAAGTCTTCGTCTGGAAAATCTAAACGTGCTTCGATTTCACACAGAGCATCGATTAGATTAATGCGCGTAGACTCAAGATAATCTGCCAGGCCACCTTTTAGATTACGAAGCGCTGCTTGAGCGGCTTGCTCTGAACGAGCACTAATTAAGTCACAAATAGACTCTGCTTCGCACAAATCTATTTTACCAGACAAAAAAGCTCTGAGAGAAAATTCGCCAGGTCTTGCACCCCGTGCGCCTAGGCTTTGAAGAGATTCCAATACGCGTTTTGCAATAATTGGACTTCCATGGAGCGACAACTCAAAGCTTGGTTCTCCTGTAAAACTTTTATTATCTGGAAAACTGGTGCAAAGCGCATCGTCCAAATCAAGTACGTCTCCACGCGTCGCCACAAAGTGTTTTTGATGACCAGATTTAGGTGTAAAAATTTGAGATTTAATTTCTAAAGCCTGAGGCCCACTGACTCGAATAACCGCCAAGGCACTCTGGCCTGGCGGCGTAGCAAGAGCACAAATCGTATCACGCATGGTGTTCTGCTCTCTTAATCGCCACCAAAATCAGACTTTGAGCAGCCGGTGTAATGCCGCTGATTCTAGCAGCTTGACCTAAAGTTCTAGGCCTATGTTTCACCAATTTTTCAAATACTTCGTTGCTAATACCTGGAGTTTGATGCTCAAAAACATGTTCTGGAATTAAGCAAGAATCTAGCTCTATTTGATCTTGCAGCTCTTTTTGAACACGACCAATATAACCAGAATATTTTTTCTCAACCTCTGCTCGGCGTCTAATTTTAGGACTTTCGTGATTGATGCCGTCTTTTAAAGCCAACTCTTCGAAAGCTTGCATCGCTTCAAAGCGGTTTTGGGGCAGCAGGCCACTTTTAGCTCCAATAGCCGCTAAGCGAGCATAAACATTGTCTTCACGCAAAACCAAGCGGTGCTCTGCTCTAGAAGTAAACATGCGATAAGGCTCTTCTGTACCCAAAGTAACCAAATCATCCACTAAAACACCCGCATAAGCTTGGTGGCGTCCGAGCACGATTTTT
>JBAXMC010000094.1:0-7075 GCA_037134495.1 Myxococcaceae bacterium | reverse complement strand
CAATAAAACAAGCCTATTTTAAAAAGATATCGGATGAATGACCGAGCCCTGCTTGTGTCAAGATTGGCCTTGATTTAGCTCAGGCAGCGGCTCAAAAGGTTGTACTGGTTATTGATTTTTAAGCGGTTTACCGTTCAAGAGCTTCCCAATCTTTAAACCACTTTTCTAATTCTTGAGCAGTGGTTTTTTGAGCTTCTTGAAGTGCTTTTTGTTCTTGAACGGGCGTTCTTTCAAAGAATCCAGGCTCACAGAAACGCTCTGAAATCTCTTTCTGCTTGGCTTCCAGGCGTTCTATTTCCATTGTTACTTTGGCCATACGGCTAGCCAGCTTTTTTTGCTCAGAGTTATCAACTCGAACTTTCGGTTCTTTGTTTTTTTTCTCTTTAGAAACACCTTTGGCATCCAAGTGATCATCGCCGCACTTGTCTAAATACTCCTCGAAAGTACCCAAGAAGTTTTGAACACCCTGGGGAGTGATCTCTAAAATTCGAGTCGCCAATTCAGAAACAAACCAACGGTCATGAGACACAAATATCAGCGTGCCTTCATAAAGTTTTAAAGCAGCAACTAAAGCCTCAATCGTCTCGATATCCAAGTGATTGGTAGGCTCATCCAAAATTAAGACATTGGGCTTTTCGATCATGTGCCGAGCTAAGTCCAATCTAGCCAATTCACCACCAGACAAAGATTTGAGTGGCTTTTTAGCATCATCGCCTGAAAACAAAACACGACCTAAATAGCTTTTCACAAAACCTAAAGCTTGGTCGGGACAAGCGCGCCACAGCCAACTCTCGGCTGTTTCTGGGCTCTTTTTTAAACCAGAATCGTGATCTTGGGCAAAGTAACCCACTTGAGTTTCATGGCCCCAAGTAAAAACACCCGAGTCCGGCTGAAGCTCTGACATGAGAATTTTCAGCAAAGTTGACTTACCAACTCCGTTAGGGCCAATAATACCGATTCTATCGGCTCGTCTAAAATCTGCGGTGACCTGTTTTAAAACTTGTTTTTCACCGAAAGATTTACAAATATTCTCTATTTTAAGAACTTCACGACCACTGGAGCGTTTTTGTAAAAATTGAAAATTAGGAGCTCTTCTCGTACTATCAACCCAGTCAGGAATCTCGATTTTTTCGATTTGCTTCATGCGACTTTGCGCTTGGCGTGCTTTACTGGCTGTCGCTTTAAATCTATCTACAAAAGCTTGCTTATGAGCAATAATGCCTTCTAGTTTCGAGATTTCGGCCTTTTTCTGATCTGCAACCAGCTGTTTTGCAACCTCAAAGGCCCCATAGTTGCCTGTGTATAAACTCGCTGTTTGATAATCGATATCTAAAATATGCGTACAGATGCGATCTAAAAAGCGGCGATCGTGAGAAATCACTAAGATAGCACCACGATACTGCATCAAAAACTTTTCAAGCCATCGAATGGTCAAAATATCCAAGTGATTGGTAGGCTCATCTAACAACAAAACTTCAGGATTTGAAACCAATACTTGAGCGAGCAAAACTCTCAGCTTAAAACCGCCTGATAAAACAGACAAAGGCTGGCTGTGAACAGAGTTTGAAATTCCCAACCCTTCTAAAATCGTCGCTGAACGAGATTCTAGGGTATAAGCATCGGGTGGCATATCATGATCATGCCTTTGCAGGGCATCGTAAACAGCGCGATCGCCCATCATGACGCAGTCAATAATCGGCACCTGGTCGTTTAAATACTGATCCTGTTTTAAAAATCCAATCCGAGTATGTTTGGGGAGAGAAATGGTACCGGAAGTACGTTCTTCTTCGCCGGTCATTACACGCATAAGCGTAGACTTGCCGGAGCCATTAGCACCAACTAATCCAACACGCTCACCGGGGTTTAGGTTGAAAGAAACATCTTCAAATAAAACACGTGGTCCGTAATGTTTACTTAGGTTTGAGACGGATACCATTCGTGAATTATCCGGGCCATTTCTTTGCCCTGTGCTTCTGAGGAAATATTAAACTTCGATTGGGGGAGATAGACATCTCCCCGTTTCTTGTAACGACGAATACTGATTTTAGGTTCGCGGTATTCTTTCGTCTTTGGATCCATTTCTTGATACAGAAACATGAGAGTCGCCCAAGCCCCTTTGGTCAAAACATGCCTTTTGAGCTCTTTGACTTTGAGTTCGCCTTCTTCTTCCCAGTTTACTGTTAATAGATCCAAAGCTTCAGACATTTGCTACTCCTAATTATTTTTTCTTCGGTGCAGCAGGCTTGCCTTTGGAACCAGCTTTAGAAGCCTTCATTGGGTTTTTGCTACCCTCTTCAAGCATCTGACCACCAACACCAGGAAGCGCTTTAGGTTTACGAGTTGAAGGATAAATCTCAACCAGTTTGCCTTTAGAACCCGGGACCGCTCCTCTTAAGAGTACCAAATTTTCTTCTGGCATCACACGAATAACGCGTAAATTGTGTACATGAACGGTTTCATCACCCATTTGGCCGGCCATGCGCTTACCTTTAAGCACTTTACCAGGTTGCGAACGCATACCAATAGATCCACCGTGTCTGAAGTACTCATGAGTACCGTGACTTGCTGGGAAACCTGAAAAGTTGTGACGTTTCATAACGCCTGCGAAGCCTTTACCTTTGCTGATACCGGTGACATCCAAAGAGGTCACGCCTTCAAGCAATTCGAAACCGATCTGTGAACCGATCTCATGAGTATCCATTTTTGCTTGGCCAACGCGGAATTCACGCAAGTGACGCATCGGTGTTGCGCTTGCTTTTGCAAAATGGCCTGCTTTAGGCTTGTTCACAAGAGATTCACGAATGAATCCTGTGGCAAGCTGCAAAGCTGTATAGCCATCTTTCTCTAATACTTTTTTAGAAACAACAACGTTGGGCTCTAGTTTCAAAACTGTCACCGGCACACGCACGCCGTCTTCCAAGAAAATCTGTGTCATTCCCACTTTCGTGGCCATCAATCCCATTTTCATATTCTAACTCCTTCGATCATACGGAAAAACCCCAGAGGATCGGTTGCAAGCGAGCAAAATGGGGTATTTTACCGGAAAAGTCAAAGGGTCTTAAAAGCTAACAGATTAGTCTTCAAAGATTTCTTGCAAATCGAGTTCTAAATCCTGAAAGGGCAGAAGCCTGACAACACCGTCTTCTTTTTTTACGGAACAAACCAGCCGATAATTCATGTTGCCTGTTCCAAGTTCAAAAACTTGGAGAGTTTTTTTCCTAGGGTCAAGCAACCAATAATAAGGAACACTGTATTGAGCCAAAATAGCACTTTTGCGTTCAGTGTCATTTTTTGCATTCGACCGTGAAAGAATTTCACAAACCCATTTAGGTTTAATGTGGATAGGGCCTAGATTTGGTAATCGCGGAAGTTCTCTGCGAGAGTAACCTGCGATATCATGAACAAACGAATTATGTACATCATAAAGCGTCCATGCTTCTGGGATAATTCTCCAAGCGTCTTTGTCAGAAGGACCTCTCTGGTTTCGAAAGTGCGAAGTTAGCAAAGTGGTCAACAGGCCAGAAATCGAGGAATGACGAGCAACTGCTGGGGCCATCATATAGATTTCTCCATCAATCAGCTCAGCTTTTGTATCCCCCGGTACAGCCATCAGATCTTCAAGGGTGCTCATTGTTTTTTCTAGTTGATGCATCACTACTCCTGCTCTGAACCTTCACCCTCTTCTTCGCTTTCAGCAATTCGAGTTACAGCAATCACGCGTTCTGAGCTGGTTCTGTCGACCGAGATCAAACGCACACCTTTGGTGTTACGACCGATTTCAGAGACATCACTGGCTTTCATACGAATCAGCGTTCCGGCATCCGTGATAATCATCACATTGTCACTTTCGCTGACTTGAATAGCACCACAAACACGGCCGTTGCGCTCATCGCACTTAATCGTGATCAAACCAATACCACCACGCGTCTGTCTGCGATATTCAGCAATATCCGTACGTTTTCCGTAACCAAACTCTGTGACAGTCAAGATACTGGCTTTTTCGCCCAAAACTTCCATGCTGACCACTTCATCGCCATCTCGCAATGAGATCCCGCGGACACCAGCTGCCTGCCTACCCATCGGTCTCACATCAGATTCTTCAAATCGAATCGCCATACCGTCTTTGGTTGACAGCGTGATATCATGAGTACCTTCGGTAATCTTGACGCTCACCAATTCATCGTTGTCTTCGATTCCGCAAGCAATCAAACCAGAGCTACGTGGACTAGAATAAGCCATGAGGTCTGTTTTCTTGATTTTACCCCATTTGGTTGCTGTAACCACAAAGCATTTTTCTTGCTCTGTTGGGAAGTTTCGAACGGGCAAAATCGCACGGACTTTTTCGTTCTCTGCTAGCTGAATCAAGTTTACAATCGGACGACCTTTAGACTGTGGTCCAGCCATGGGGAGTTCGTGAACTTTTACCCAAAACACGCGGCCTAAGTTGGTAAACGCAAGCAAGTAAGCATGTGTTGAAGCAGCAAATGCATCTGCAATAAAGTCTTCTTCTTTCGCAGCAACGGCTTGCTTGCCCTTGCCACCACGTCTTTGAGAGCGGTAATTGGCGAGAGGAGCACGCTTGATATAGCCGTGGTGAGAAATCGTCACGAGCATGTCTTCTTCAGGGATCAAGTCTTCGTCAGTCATTTCACCAACGCCGCCCACAATGATACTTCTACGAGGCGTTGAGAACTGTGTTTTGACTTCGATCAATTCGTTTTTGATCACTTGCATCAAGACTTTGAGATCAGCCAAGATTTCTTGCAATCTTAGAATCGTATTTAAGAGTTCTTGACCTTCGGTGATCAGTTTATCACGTTCAAGGCCGACCAAACGAGACAAGCGCATTTCTAAAATGGCAGCCGCCTGAGTTTCATCGAGCTGAGCAAAGCCTTGTTTCAACCAACCATCAATCTGATCCGTTGGAGATGAAACGAACAAAGCAATTTTGTGTGCGCTGCCAAATTTTTCTTGGCACAAACGTGTTTTAGCTTCTTCAGTATTGCTCGAACCTCTGATAATTTCGATGACCCGATCAATGGCATCAAGAGCCACAAGAAGCGAAGCAACAATGTGAAAGCGTTTTTGTGCCTCTGAAAGTTCAAATCTGCTTCTGCGTGTAACGACTTCACGTCTAAACGCAATAAACTCTTCTAAAATTTCACGCAGTCCCATGGTCTTAGGTTGGCCATGAACAATGGCCAACATATTTACAGGGTAAGAACTCTGCAAAGGCGTCAAGGTGTAGAGTTGATTCAGAATCACTTCACCCATCGCATCGCGCCTAAGATCAATAGCAATTCTCATGCCATCTCTATCTGATTCGTCTCTGATATCCGTGATGCCATCAATGCGTTTTTCACGAACCAGCTCAGCGATGCGTTCTAGTAATCTCGCTTTGTTAACTTGGTACGGGATTTCATCGATAACAATTTGTTGGCGCTTGGCTTTTTCGTTGTACTCAACAACAGCCTTGCCGCGCATGATAACAGAACCGCGACCGGTTTCGATGGCAGATCGAGATCCTTGAGTTCCACAAATAAATCCGCCCGTTGGAAAGTCTGGGCCTGGGACCATGGCAAACAAAGCAGCTTTGTCTACTTCTGGACCATCTTCATATTTCTCAGCCACAATGGCCAAGCAAGCTGTAACGACTTCGCCTAAGTTATGAGGCGGACATTTTGTTGCCATCGCAACGGCGATTCCCTCAGAGCCATTGACTAACAAGTTGGGAACTCGGGAGGGCAGAACCAATGGTTCTTCAACCGTACCGTCGAAGTTGGGGATAAAGTCGACTGTGTTTTTTTCGATATCTCTCAGTAATTCTTCAGCAATTTTGGCCAATCTGGCTTCTGTATATCGATACGCAGCAGCCGGGTCACCGTCGACACTACCAAAGTTACCTTGGCCATCAATTAAGAGTTCGCGCATGTTCCAGGGCTGCGCCATACGAACGAGCGCTTCATACACAGGAGAGTCACCATGAGGATGATATTTTTTTAAGACCTCTCCAACCACACCCGCGCACTTGCTGAATTTTCTGGAAGACAAGAGACCTTCAGAGAACATTGCGTACAAGATTCGACGGTGGACGGGTTTTAAACCGTCACGCACATCAGGAAGTGCGCGACCAATAATCACGCTCATCGAATAATCACGGAAAGAAGTACGCAGTTCTTCTGCGATACTAATAGAAAGGATGTCTGCCATAAGAGTTTAAAGCTAGGACAAGTCTCAGCAGAAAACAATGCCTGTTTCTTTAAAACCTGACCCCTAGCCCTTCCCACCGTGTAGGGAGAGGGGTCGGGCATTTTTGTTCACTACTACTTCGGATGACCCAAATAGATGGTAACTCGTTGAGCAGCGTAATCTGGTACAACAAGATCAATAACACCATCGCGATTAAAATCACCGGTTCCAATAGATCTCAAATCCGAACCAGTACCTAGTTTTGGAGTAATAGGATAGTTAAGAGTGTCATAAAACTGACCTGGACGGTTAGGAGCATCATTGAATTGCATTGAGAAACCTGGAAGATTGTCGATAGTTGTGACAATGTCCGTATATCCATCACCATTAAAATCAGCCATAGACAGGCTATTTGCATCCCATTTGCCGTGAGTGAGAGCAGGGTAGCCATAATAGTTTGTTGTAAATGTGAAGTTTCCTTTCCCAGTAAATATGTATAAATCGTCACCTGAAAACGCCGTAACCATCGCAATATCCAGGTGACCATCCGCGTTTAAATCACTCACTTTTAGAGCAGGAGCGCCTTGAGCTCCAAAGAATTGGCCGACATACGAAATATTAGGCCCAGCCAGCATAGCACCAGTCGGCGTAGGCCAGGAGTTTGGATACCCTCCAGCAACCCCTTCGAAAATAGCAAGATTCCAAGTAGGATTACTGCCACCGCCAACATAAACAATATCGTCTATTCCGTCCGAATTAAAGTCCCCAGCAACCAGCGAAAAAGATGTAGCATTCGGATCCGAAAATCTAAAGTGATGCAAGTCGAATGTTCGACCCCCATTCCATAAACCAACCGTAAGATAGGGTGCATTATCATACACAAAAA
>JBAXMC010000093.1:0-7112 GCA_037134495.1 Myxococcaceae bacterium | reverse complement strand
CCCTAAACGCTATCGGAAACAAACCACGAACACCTTCAGCAGCTTCAACCTGAACAGCAAACAGTAGAAATAGAAATTGAAAAAAAACAGAATTGACTTTATTCATAATAAAAACCAAACAAAGCGAAATTAAACCAGAATGTTACTGTACTTGAATTTGTTGTCAACTCAAGAATTTAATTTTGCATGTGTTTAAATTTACGTCGCTGACATCTTGGCAACCTATTACTGTTGAGTATTTAGGAGCCTTGTCGAAACAGGTCAAAAAATTTCCTTTTCGATTTAATCCAATATTAAGGCTGGGAACAAATGAAAATAATGCAATATTTTCAAAAAACCTTTATCTCTTACACGGTGATTATAATGCTCATGATCTGGATGTAACACGAGTTATTAAGCGATGTTTGGAATACTCGCACTAGTAAACGGTATCTATATCCATCCCAAGGCCTCTAGACAACCTAGCATGACACCCCTATCTACCACATATGAGAGATGGCAACTTATTATTTTTTTTAGTGTTTTTTCTAATCGCATCCGATTCTTTTGCAGTTCCACCCAGAATCCTGCGTCGATTGCCCGCTTGGTTACTTCGAAATCCTGAACCAACTTCTCCTGTACGGCTTGTCCAACCCTTACGGCCTAATTTTGAAGAGCTTACTGTACAAGAACAGCAAGCTGCTTGGTTTTTAGAAATCGAAGAGGAAGAACAACGTCGGACAGAACGCAATGGCATGCCACCTTTAGAATTTGAAGAAAATCATCGATACAACATCGTTCTAGTAGAAAGTTCTGCACGAGCTCTGCTTGAAGAACTTATGATGAGATTTTTTCGCCCAGGGCCGCACCCTGATCATTAATCGAGTTTATGGATTAATGCTCAATTGAACCCCATTTTCGATCAAACGACCAATCAGCAAATCCGGAGTATCGAACCTCGCTCACCTGTGGCAACATAACTTACTTGGGCAAACCCGGAATTCATGTTCTCTTTTGAGGGTCCAGTGGCAGGCTTGGGAACAATTTTTTCAGCATGACCAATTTTTCCTTATAGCCCTTAAAAAGCTATGAAGGCTGGAGCCGAGAGCCAGAATCGAACTGGCGACCTACTGTTTACGAAACAGTTGCTCTACCAACTGAGCTATTTCGGCGCACCGAGGAACAATAAAGGTTTCTCATTCAATCGTCAAGAGAAGCGCACCGCCATCGACAGAATCACCTTGTTTTTTAAACACTTCTTTGACATGCCCAGATTTCGAAGACTTTAACTCGTTTTCCATTTTCATGGCTTCTACCACTGCCAAGCCTTGACCCTCTGTCACTAAATCTCCCTCGGAAACAAGCAAACGCAGAATTTTACCGGGCATAGGAGAACAAATACGCACTAAACCTGATTCTGAAAATCGAACCGCTTGAGCATCTTTCATCTTTTTATGACGCTCATCAAGCATTTCCAAATAAACAACTCTCCCCAGAACACGCACTCCCAATCGGCCGTCCAAAGGATCTGAAATATTTTGTTTTTCTATATCGATGTCATAGCTCTTGCCATCTATAATCGTCGTAACAATCTCTGAAAGCATGCTGTGTGCATCGACACGATAGTCATGGCCATCCAGGGTAATGAGATACTGGCTTTCTTGCGTCTGAACAGGTTCAAGAGAGATTAAATGCTCAACACCTTCTAGATTCGCTATAAATTTCATTTTAGTTGCCAATTAGAAAGTTGTTGCCGATCACCGAATTCACGAGTGTTAACATGCGTTTGCATCTTCTTTTCACGTTTGAAATTAAACAAAGCACCTCCAAGCATCGCAACTATTTCATGTTCGGATTCAACCCATTTTGGAGGTTCTTTTTGAAATTGATTAATCAAACTCGTGTCATAAATCCCCGACACAAATGGCTCGAAGTTTAAGATTTGACGCAAAAACATGGCGTTCGTTGTACAGCCCTTGATAGTTAATTCAGACAAAGCTCGATCTAACCGCTTAATCGCTAAATTACGGGTTGGCGCCCAAGCAATAATCTTACCAATCATCGGGTCATAATCAATCAAAACGTCACAACCTGTGTAAATCGCAGCATCTGTTCTAACATAAGGCCCACCCGGCTGCCTAAAATGTCTAATATTACCTGGAGTTGGCATAAAATTCTGCAGAGGATCTTCTGCGCACAATCTACCTTCGACAGCCCAACCCTTGGCAGGCACATATTGTTCTCGAATCTCTAACGGCTCACCCCGAGCAACTTTGATTTGCATTTCTACTAAATCTAAACCCGTCACCATTTCAGTCACCGGATGCTCAACTTGAAGACGCGTGTTCATCTCCATGAAATAAAAATTTTTATGAGCATCTAATAGAAATTCGATGGTCCCTGCCCCGACATAATCCACAGCTAACGCCGCTTGACGAGCTACTTGTCCCATTTTTTGACGCATCTCTTCATTTACAAAACAGCTAGGCGACTCTTCAATGACCTTTTGATGACGGCGCTGAACAGAGCATTCTCTTTCTGCAAAGGAAATCACGTGACCTTGCGTGTCTGCAAAGATTTGAACTTCAATATGTCTCGGATTTTCTAAAAATTTCTCGATATAGATAGCGCTATCGGCAAAAGAATTTTGGGCTTCGCTTATGGTAGATTCAAAAGCTGACTGAAGATCTTCAGCCGTTTCAACTTTACGCATGCCTTTTCCACCGCCACCTGCTGCTGCTTTCAGCATAACCGGGAAGCCTATCTCTTTAGCAATCTTGAGCGCTTGATGAAAATCTGAAATCGACTCACAGATACCGGGGACAACAGGAACACCGGCTGTTTGCATAATTTGCCTAGCCCGCGTTTTAGAACCCATGGCGTGTATAGAACTCGGTTTCGGGCCGATAAAAATTAAACCTGCGTCTAAAACAGCCTGAGCAAACTCGGCGTTTTCCGACAAAAATCCGTAACCTGGGTGTATCGCATCCGCACCTGATTTTTTAGCTGTGTCGATAATCTTATTGATATTTAAATAGCTCTCGGACGCAAGTGCCGGGCCAATTAAGTAAGCCTCTGTTGCATAGCGAACATGAAGTGCCTTTCGGTCGGGCTCTGAGAAGACAGCAACCGTTTGGATCCCCATATCGCGACAGGTTCGCATCACTCGAACAGCAATTTCGCCGCGGTTAGCAATGAGGATTTTCTTCAAGACCTCACCCCCAGCCCCTCTCCACCAAGTGGAGAGGGGAGACACAACGAAGAAAAATTAATTAATTTAATTTTCATTAAGTTTCCCCTCTCCACTTGGTGGAGAGGGGTTATGGGTGAGGTTCCCGACATCATAACGGCATATTTCCATGTTTCTTATACGGGTTTTTATCGCGTTTATTCTGAAGCATCAGTAAAGCCTGACAAAATCTAGGCCGTAGGTTTTCTGGCAAAATCACTTCGTCAATATAGCCTCGTTCAGCTGCTTGGTACGGATTTTGAAATTTTTCAGTGTATTCTTGAACGAGTTCTTTAAATCGTTCAGGTTGACCACGTGAAATAATTTTAACAGCTCCTTCGGCACCCATCACGGCAATTTCAGCCGTTGGCAAAGCAAGGTTTAAATCTGCTCGTAAGTGTTTTGGACCCATGACACAATAAGCGCCACCATATGCTTTGCGCAAAATAACCGTTATTTTAGGCACTGTTGCTTCAGCGTAAGCATATAATAACTTGGCACCATGTCTAATCACACCGCCAAACTCTTGTTCGGTTCCTGGCAAGAATCCTGGGACGTCCACAAAAGTTAAAATAGGGATATTAAAACAGTCACAAAAACGCACAAAACGCGCTGCTTTGTCTGAAGCATTGATATCGATTGAACCCGCCATCACCTGAGGCTGGTTCGCTACAATGCCAACGCTTTTACCCATCATGCGCGCAAACCCAATGACCATGTTTTGTGCAAAATGTTCTTGAACCTCAAAAAAGTGTTTTTCATCAACAATACACCCAATCACTTCTCTCACATCGTAGGGCTTGTTTGATTTTACAGGGATAATATTTTTGAGCTTTTCATCTCGACGATCTGCGCTGTCTTTGCAAGCAATCGCCGGAGGCGTTTCCAAGTTATTTTGAGGCAGATAAGACAGAAGTTCCCTAATACCTGCAATCGCTTGTGTATCATCCGAATAAGCAAAATGTGCTACACCACTTTTTGAATTATGCGTGTTTGCTCCACCCAGTTCTTCCATGCTCACTTCTTCATGCGTCACTGTCTTGATCACATCAGGACCGGTCAAAAACATGTAGCTTGTATCTCGGACCATCAGAACAAAATCAGTCAAAGCCGGCGAATAAACAGCACCACCTGCGCAAGGCCCCATGATTGCAGAGATCTGAGGAATTACACCTGAAGCCAGAGTATTACGACAAAAAATATCAGCATAACCAGCGAGAGAAGAAACACCTTCTTGAATACGAGCACCCCCAGAATCACTCAGCCCAATCACAGGCGCCCCTGTTTTAAGAGCCAAATCATAGATTTTGCATATCTTTTGAGCAACAGCTTCTGAAAGCGACCCGCCAAAAACCGTAAAATCTTGGGCGTATAAAAACACCTGACGGCTTTCTATTTGGCCAAAACCAATAATCACACCATTATCTTTGAAGCGATCCATCTCGACAAAACTGCCTGGGTCGACCAGCAATTCAATGCGTTCTCTGGCTGTCAGTTTTCCCACTTGGTGTTGCTTTTGGATGCGTTCCGGGCCGCCCCCTAAAAGGGCCTTTGCGTTTTTCTCGGTTAGGATTTCTCTGTGCATGGTTTCCACATTTCGTGCTATAAAACGGTTTCTAGTTATGAACAATCTCCTATCGTCTTCCACTCCAATTCAATTGGTTCGTCGTCTCCCTGCGCAAGATGCGCTGATTTTGATCAAAGAACGAGGCCTCCAAGACAGTCTCGAAATTATTGAACTCTTATCGCCTGAACAAGTTCAGAATATGTTCGATCTGGATGTCTGGGATGATGATCACATCAAGTCTGAGAGTGTTGAAACTTGGCTAGAAGCCATGCTTGAAGCAAACCCAAGCAGGGCAATCCAAGTATTTCACGAATTAGATCCCGAATTTTTAGCTTATTTATTCAAGATTAACACACAAGTTTACGAATTAGACGACGGCCAAGAACAAGATGGTCTCACAGAAGAACGAGTCCGAACGCCAGATAATCAATATGTGGTCACTTTTACAAAACACATCTGGCGTGTGTTTTTTGAACAATTCATGGCCCGAGATTTAGAATTCGCTTTGCAGATTATTCAGTCCGTCCGTTTTGAAACAGCTTCTGGTTTAGAAGAAGAATCTTTACGTTGGCGAGATAGCCGCATGCAAGATTTAGGATTCGCGCCGTTTGAAGAAAGCAAAGCGATTTTGGCCTATTTGGATCCCAATTCGCCCTTGCCTCCTGCCAACGAGGGCTATGACGAGCAAGACTCTATTGGATCAAGCTCGGCATTATTAAGTTTTATGAAACCCAAAAGCGTGTTCAAACAAGCGCTTTCAGAGCTTTCAGAAAAATCACAGGCACGTATTTTAAGAGAGCTTGTATCCACCTGTAATCGTGTTCATATCGCCATGAAACGTGATCCTGGAGAAATAGCAGCCCTCAAAGAAACAGTCACCTATGTAATCTTGATGGTTGAAAAAGCATTGGAGCATTTGTCAGTCGATAAGCTAGCCAAAGCACCGTTGGCGAAATTATTTCAAGTTGGAAGGTCTCTTTAAAACCTCACCCCCTAACCCCCTCTCCAGCAACTGGAGAGGGGGAATTTGAAGGGATTTAGGGTGAGGTTTTACAATCAGTCAACAAGCGGACTCCAAAATTCTGTAAATCTCTGTATAAGCACGGGTATGCAGCAAATTGAAACTTCGCAAGAGAATTTGTTTGAGTTAGCCGATCAGCAACTTGAAAAGGCTTTTCAGTCGATGAAGATTGATGATTCGCTCAAGATGATCTTGAAGCAACCCAAGAACGAGATCATTATTCACTTTCCTGTGAGACTCAGCACAGGCAAAGTGGAAATGTTCAAAGGCTACAGAGTTCAGCACAACAATATTTTAGGGCCCTTCAAAGGCGGTATCCGATACCACCAAAATGTCTATTTGAACGAGTGTAAAGCCTTGGCGGCTTGGATGACTTGGAAAAGCGCGCTCCAAAATATCCCATTTGGTGGAGGCAAAGGCGGGATTAAGTTCGATCCAAGAGCTTATAACTCTGAAGACATCGAACATATCACACGTCGATTTACACACGCATTAGGCACCAATATTGGACCTGAATGGGACGTCCCAGCGCCAGACGTTGGAACCAATGCTCAAATCATGGATTGGATGATGGACACCTACAGCAATATCGTGTCGATGTCCGACAAACAAGCCGTCAAAAGAGTGGTCACAGGGAAGTCACTCGTTTGCGGAGGTAGCCCTGGCCGTGAAGAAGCAACCGGCAGAGGCATCGTTCACTGTATCACGCAGTGGGCCAATGAAAATCGATTTTCGCTGCCTGGTGCAACTCTTGCTGTTCAAGGCTTTGGCAACGTCGGTTCTAACACAGCACAAATTTTATCACGGATGGGTGTAAGTTTAATCGCCGTCGGTGATCACACGGGTTATTTTCATCATCCTGAAGGTTTTAACCCCTATAAACTTGCCGACTATGTCAGAGAACATAAAAGCTTAGAAGGCTACCCCGGCGGACAAGCGATTAGCAGAGACGAGTTTTTTGCAACAAAATGCGATATTTTCATCCCAGCAGCGTTAGAACTTCAGATTTGCGAACACGAGGCAAAGCTCATGAATTGCAAAGTCTTGGTTGAAGGCGCCAATGGGCCAACGAATTTAGAAGCCGAAGAGATTTTGCTTAAAAAAGACATCCCCGTGATTCCAGATATTTTAGCCAACTCTGGCGGTGTCGTTGTGAGCTATTATGAATGGCTGCAAAATAAACGCAGCGAAACTTGGGACCTTGAAGATGTTCGGTCTCGCTTAGAAACCCGCATGAAGCACACTTACCTAGAAGTCTCTGAAAAAGCGAGACATCACCAGGTTAGTATGCGAACTGCGGCTTATTTAATCGGGCT
>JBAXMC010000092.1:0-7151 GCA_037134495.1 Myxococcaceae bacterium | reverse complement strand
GTGTGATATTGTCTGATTAAGCCAATCGTTCCAGAATCTGCCTCATCTCTTTTTCATATGCAACTTGTTTTGCTTCAGAGTTATCATCCTGTTTCAATTCTGCGGCAAGAAATGTATCTGCTATCCCCAAATTTCTGGCTTTTTGGACGTACACACAACGCCGAACATACAACTCGAACCATGGACCCATGTCCAGCCTTGGAAGATCTTGTTGTTGAAACCGCTTCCATTCAGCCACAAGATCCTTGGTATAAGGATTAGGTGAGGGGGTTAGGCCTTTTAGAGGAGCCGCTAAAGCGGATGTTAATTGATCTTCAAACCATTTTGCGATTAAAGGATATTGAGCGTTTTCAAAATAATCACGCGCAGATTCAATCTGCGTTCTGACAGTGCTCATTTGACCTTCAACTCGAGTTTCAAGAAATGGTGGATATTGACCTATCAAACTGCGAGCGAAAGAAGCATCTCCAGATCCTCCTATGCTCCCATCCGCACCCTGTTGTATAACGGCAGCAAGATCAGCTTCATCAATAAACGATTGCACGATACGAAGAGTTCTTTTTTGCAGATGCTCTTGCTCTGGAACAGATAACGACAATTTGGTTTCACTCCCATCGCGCTGGACAATAACACAATCTGTAAATTGATGTCGTATAGCTAAATCATGAATGTCTTGTTCATAATTTGAATCAATATACCTAGAGGAAGAAACAACAAGAGAACAATTTTTATCGTGTTGAACAGTGTGTAAACGTAAATCCATCCAGTTGAGTTTTGCCTCTTTTTTTCTAAGAGATGCATACCCAACACTCCACTCAGATCGTTCTATCTTTTCTGTCCCAAATAACTGCTGCTGTGCTTTATCGGATAGAGGCAGTGGTGTTTTATCAAAAACAGGATCATCGCTCATCCAAATGCCCGCTGTTTTTCTGTTGAAGCCTGTCTGAAGTATCTCTTGATCTCCAGGATTTGCATATTCATGGACTAGCTCAGCTACATCTGAAGGATGTCTATTGGGATTGTTAAAGCCAAGTTTTATAAGAGAACTAGCGGCAGGGACAGAAATCCCAATTGGGGCAAGGTTTGGATTATTTTCTTTTGACAAGGATTCTATTATTTGTTTATCTGTGCCGGTATCTCCAATGCAGTAAACATCAACTCCAAGCTTGCGCAAAGTAGTAACTTTTTCATTCCAAATCTGATCTTGCACGCCACTGCCTCGCTCAAGCAATATTGAAAACTTCAACGGTTCGTGTTTTTGCATCTTCAAAAGGTGATGGGCAGCTTTTATTGTATGTTCAAGATCTCCGATGCCATCAAACACCTCGGTATGAAGCAAGATATGAGTATCTTTTGGGAGTGGCTGATTTTGATAAACACGCAAATTCGCAAGGAGAGAAGTCTCTTCGCAAAAGACTTTTGGGGGAACTGTCGGAAACCTCACTTCTAACCCCTCTCCACTCATTGGAGATGAGAGTAAAGGCAGAGAAATTGGGTTTTTAAGTCCATCTCTACTGGGAGGAAAGGGATTTAGGGTGAGGTCTCTTAGTACGGCTTTTTGTGTTGTTTCTAAATCTGTATGCGTAGGCACATAACGTTGTGTGTAAGAGTGCGTCAGTTGTGTCACATTAAGACCAATACTAACTAAACGCTTTGTTCTCTCAGACCAAAGTTCTGGGTTCCATAATTTTTGCCACCAGGTCGGTTTTAAAGCAGGTAAGCAAGCTAGTAAATTAGCCTCTAACTGTTCTGAATTCAAGTCTGTAGCAATATTTTGACCTTCTAAATTATTTTCTACGAGAAATTCTTGGTATTGCTCTTGAAGCGCTAAAATTTTTTGCTGATAGTTTGGAAACTCAGGCAGATTTTCTAGCTGATGCCCAAGTCTTTTGAGTTCTGAGAGACTATGCTTGGCCGAAGCTTGAACAGCGGCCCAGTGTTCTGGGTCGGATATCCTTCTAGAAACGTTTTTTAAGAAATCTAAATGCTGATCCGCTAATAAAACGATGTCCCTTTCTTTGAAATCTGCCATCGTCTCTGCTATCATGGCTGTTTGAAAAGGACCGCTTGTTCTTGCAATTTGGAGTGCGTCTGGAATGTGTCTTGCTCCCATGCTCCAATTCATAAACAATTTAGGAGTTTTCACTTCTGCGGTCAATGCAGCATAATCACTTCCCCAGGCGGCATTGGCATGCTCATATTGTTGAAGTTGAGGAATATGGTCTACAACCTGAAGAAGCGTTTCTAAAAACTCTTTTTCTTTTTGTGCTGCTTTGAGTTGAGAGGGTAGCGCTTTTTTTTTATTGTTTCTAATGAAACCTGTTTTATTATCCAGCCTTTCTTGAATCTGTGCTCTCAGGTTGCCTTTGACTTGCTTGTCTGAAATGGCTCTTGAAACTTTTGTGATGAGGCCTTGATATTCTGGGAAAGACTTATTTTTTAAGACATCAGGAAAGAAGTGTGGCCTTGGTGTTTGAACAGCAGAAGGCTTAAATGAGTCTCTTAAGTCTCGAACCGTTTTGTTGGAAACTGCAGAGGTGTTCAGAGGTTCTAGAACACGGGCCACTTTTTCTGAAATGCGGTTTTCTGTCATATCATATCTAGAATAACACAAACTCTAGCCCAGAAGAATATCCCTGTTCGCTTCAAATACAAGTTGAATAGCTTTAAGGCTTTGTTCGAGAGGGTTGGTTTCCATAATTTGACTGTTTTCATTCATGAGCTCTGAATTTTTTCAGATATAGGATCTGATACTGTCTTCGTAATCATCTAAGGATTTAGGAAGAGAAACTTTTTCTTCAAGCATATGACGAAGTACCTTCGTATAGAACTCGAATCGTTGTTTATCTATCACGCGCATTTGATCGAGCATTGCTGTTTTAGCTTGTTGCAATACGATATAGGTTCTCTTCTCAATTGTCGTTAGCAAATCTCCCATGTTGCCTAAATCATCATTGAAAGCCAACAGTTCTGGGTTGGATGACAGTTTTTTTTGAATAGAAACTACATTGCTCAAAAATGGATCACCAATGGCAACCACAATCTGCTGCAGAATTTGAGTAAAAATAAAATTAGATTTAGACGAGACTGGTTTGCCTGGTAATTTCTCTTCCAGAAACTGTTCGTAAGCAGAAATGGTGTCGTCTTCATTTGCTGCAGCTGCCAACAAAGGTCCTGAATGTCCAGCACATAGACTGAAGATAAAGGCTGCAACTAATTTTTTCATAAGTGTTTGTTTCATGTTGTCTTCCTTTGTTTTGCTCTATTCAAGAGACAAAAGATTTGGCATGAGGGTGTATGGCAAAGCTCAAAATAAAACTGGCTCGTAATTTGCGGCGTTCGATGATGCGCGGTCACCCGTGGGTTTACAAAGATTCCCTGGTTTCTCCAGGGCCTATTGACCGAGCTCAGATTTGTCAAGTTTTGGATCAGAAAGACGAAATTGGTTGGGGATTTTACGACCCACATAGTGTCTTAGCGCTGCGCATTTTGAGTTTAACTAAAGCTCCGCCCTCGAAAGTTTTTTTTGAAAAGCAATTTGCAAGAGCCTATGAGTTAAGACGCGGAGTTCGCTCTGCAGCCACCAATGCCTATAGATTGTTTAATGGCGAAGGTGACTGTTTGCCAGGTCTGGTTTGTGATATTTATGCTGATACAGCTGTTTTGCAATTCGACGGGCAGGGACCCTCTGAATTTTGGGACAGAGAATTAGTTAAAAATTGGCTTTTAGAAAACACAGCTTGCTCACGGGTGATCGAAAAATTGCGAGGTCAAAAAGAACAAGTATTTGATTCTCCGGAAGTTGCGATTCTTGAAAATAATATCAAATTTAAGATTAACTTAGAGAAAGGCCAGAAAACAGGATTTTTCTTAGACCAGCGAAATAACAGAGAGTATATTCGCCATGTCAGCGCAGGCAAGAGTGTCTTAAATTTGTTTAGCTATACAGGTGGCTTTTCTGTTTATGCAGGTTTAGGGGGTGCTAAGCGCGTAGCCAGTTTGGATATTTCAAAAGGTGCTTTAGAGCTGGCAGAAGAGAATTGGGCTTTAAACGGCCTAGACAAGAGTATTCATACGAGTCTCTGCGTAGATGTTTTCGAATATTTACGTGGCAATGCTGAGCTTTGGGACCATATTATTGTTGACCCACCCTCTATGACACATTCGAAAGAAACCAAAGAAGCGGCAGTGGCCAAGTATACAGAAATTTTTGCAGCTGCTGCCAAGAGAGTCTGCCCCGCAGGTGAGCTGTCGCTGAGTTCATGTTCTAGTCATATTTCTTTCGATGATTTTTTTAAAATTATCGAAGAAGCTTTGTCAGTTGCACGCAGACGAGGACAAATCTTGAGAGTTTCGGGGCAGGGGGCTGACCACCCGTTTCCCCATGCTTGTCCAGAACTTCGCTATTTAAAATTTGTTCATTTGGCTTTAGACTAATTTTATGACTCAAGAATTTGATCCTAACGCTGCTGCTGATGAGAATGCTGGAATCTTCGGATTGCCTTATAGAGAGAGCGACTCAGAGCTCGTTTTTTTGCCTGTTCCCTGGGAAATGACCACTTCTTATGGCAAAGGAACAGCCAAAGGCCCAGAGGCAATTTTAAGAGCGAGTAAACAGATAGACTTGTACCACCCTGAATTGCGATGTTTTTATGAAGCTGGTTTGCATATGCTACCAATTTCTACCGAGATTGCTTCTTGGAATTTAGAATCTAAAACCAAAGCAAACTTACTAGGCGAGCAAGTAAATTCCTATGTTTATGAACAAACTGCGAGATTGCTCGCTCAAAATAAATTAGTCGGAGTTGTGGGTGGAGACCATTCTTCTCCTTTTGGAGCCATTCAGGCTCTTGCAGAACATCATGATTCTTTCGGGATTTTGCATTTAGATGCCCATGCTGACACACGAGATGCTTATGAGGGTTATACTTGGTCGCATGCGTCCATTATGCGCAATGTCTTAGAACGAATTCCGCAGGTAACAAAACTGGTTCAAGTTGGGATTCGAGATTTCTGTGAAGAAGAATTTGAATTTTCGAAAGCTCAAAAAGACCGCATGCGTGTCTATACAGATTTTAAACTCATGGCTGCTAAATTCGAGGGCCAACCTTGGGGAGTTCAAGTCAGCCATATGATTGCTGAACTACCTGAAAAAGTTTGGGTTTCTTTTGACATCGATGCGTTAGACCCAAGATTTTGTCCGCATACAGGCACTCCTGTTCCAGGTGGCTTGGATTTTCAGGAAGCTTATTATCTAATCGCAAACTTAGTTAGATCGGGCCGCAAAATAATTGGTTTTGATTTATGCGAAGTAGGCGATGCTGAGTGGGACGGCAACGTAGGGGCTCGCATGCTGTATCACTTGGCGGGCTGGGCTTTAGAGAGTCGTTAAGATTTTTTCGATTTTCTCGGGCGTACAGGTTTCGTGCCAGGTTCCTTCAGGGTAAATCACCATCATGGGTCCGTTTTTGCAAACCTGAAGACAATTGGCTTTGGTGCGGCGAACTTGATTGCTGAGGCCTAATTCGAGAATGCGACGTTTCAAATACTCCCAAGATTTAAGACCCTCTTCGTGGGTACAACACTTAGGCTTGGTCTGGTCAGAGCATAGAAAGATATGTTTCTTTGGCATGAAAACTGCTTCTCACAAAAGGTCCCGCATAGCAAGCGCTGAAGCCTAGAGCTCTGGCTTCTTGTTGCCAACGGGCATAGCTTTCTGTGGTTACATAGCGGTCAACGGGCCAGTTTTTGAGGCTTGGTCTTAAGTACTGCCCAAGCGTTACAATTTGTACGCCTAGCTCGCGCATCAAAATCAGTGTTTCGCTGACTTCGTCATCTGACTCACCTAGGCCAACCATGAGGCCGCTTTTAATAATCAAACCCGGTTGTTTGCTTAAATAAGAGAGCAAACCTGTTGTTGTGGCAAAATTAGACTGAGGTCTGACTTGTTTATAAAGCCTTGGCACGCTCTCTGTGTTGTGGCCCCAGATATCCGGCTTTACATCTAAGATAATCTGTACGGCTTCTGATCTGTTTTTGAAATCAGGAGTTAAGAGCTCAATGGTTAGGTTAGGAATCTCTTTGAGGGCTCTAATGCAGGCTGCAAAATGCCTGGCTCCTAAATCTCTCAAGTCATCTCTGTCTACGCTAGTAATAACAACATGTTCGAGTCCAAGTTCTAAAATGGCTTGTTTTAAATTTTGAGGTTCTTGTGGGTCCGGTGGTGCAGGTTTTCCTGTTTTCACGCTGCAAAAATGACATCTGCGCGTACAGCGGTCACCCAAAATCATAAAAGTCGCGGTCTTGTTCGAAAAGCACTCCGTAATATTGGGGCAGCGCGCTTCTTCACAGACAGTATTTAGATTTGATTTTCGAAGAAGCTTAAAGACTTCGCTTTTAGTTTGTGCGTGACCGATGCCTTTGCGAAAACTTGCGGGCAGTCGCAAAGGAGCAGATTGCGTGAACAACATTATTTTTCAGAACGCATCATTTTAGCGTAAAAACGAGCTTGAATATCAGGTTCTACTTCGTAGTTGCGTTTAAATTCGTTCAGTAAAAATGTCTCGACGATTTTACCCACAAACGGAATTTTAACGCTCATTTCACCTTCAAGAGTTCTAAGAGTTCCGTTTTTGTGCTTGGTGTGTGTCCATTTGCCACTGCTTTCAAACTTGCCTTTGGCTTTGGTGGGTTCAATCGAAAAATAAACAGCGTGTTCTTTAGGAACAAAACGAGATTTTTCAAGCCAAGTGAAAAGTTCTGGCGAGGCAATTTTAGAAATAGCTGGGGGCAATTCTCCGCCTGCTGTGACTTTGAAAACCCAATGCTGTTCACCGTTATCTAAGGTCTGAGATTCAACCAGTTCTCTGCTCTTAAACGATGGCATGTTGGCGAGCATGGTGTTTAGTTCTGGGTGGTTTAAGTGTTTTTCAAAAACATCAAGAGGAACGGAAGGGAAATCATGTTCAAGTTTGAATGTTGTTGTCATGAATTCCTTCGTGGCACGATTTATTCGAGAAGCCAACTGGACAATTGGACGAAATCAAGCTAATGCTTCTAGAATATCTGGGCCCGTAGCTCAGCGGTAGAGCATTCGGCTCATAACCGACCGCGCGCAGGTTCGAATCCCGCCGGGCCCACCAGTTTGGAGT
>JBAXMC010000091.1:0-7349 GCA_037134495.1 Myxococcaceae bacterium | reverse complement strand
GGCTCTTCTTTCAGCAAAGCAGCTGGAATTTTGGGAATCGTTTTCTTGGGTATAGCCTTAGGAGCTACTTTCGCAGACAACTTAACTCTGCCTTCTACTTCAGCGACAATTCGAACCGTGTCTTTTGAATGCTGAGCAACCCTAATTTTAGAAATATGCTTGTCTTTGCTGACCAACGCTTTGGGAATCTTAGGCCCAAGCTTGGCAGGCTTAATATCAAACACAATGCGCTTTTTTAGTTTTTTACTCTTAGGAAGTTCAGTTTGAGAAATTTTGATTTTACCTTGAGATTCAATGCTAATTTGGGAACCATTTAGTTCAATACGGTCAATCTGGCCTACAAATGCCAATGCTAATAAGAATGCGAACATACTTTAATCATGGTCAAATTTTCGCAATTTCGCAAGTCTTGCTTAATCCTAAGCACTGACATACAAAATATTTATCGTGAATATAGTTAGTAATATTGCCTTTGGCGGTGATGGAGTTATCAGACACGAAGGCAAAGTCGTTTTTGTGCCTTTTGTCTTGCCTGGTGAACAAATTGAGTTCGAAATCACACAATCCAAAAAATCACATGCTTTTGGACGACTAATTCGCGTACTTAACTCTCACCCAGACAGAGTCACCCCTAAGTGCGAATACTATGGCCGCTGTGGCGGCTGTCAGCTCCAACATGCCAGCTATAACCTACAGCTCAAGATTAAACAGCAATTCGTAGAAGATGCTTTGATTCGTATTGGCAAACTTGAAAATATTCAGGTGAGTCCCATTATTGGAACTAAGCATCAGTGGGTTTATCGCAGAAGGATTAATTTGCATCAACGCGGTGATAAAAAAGGCTTCATCGGTGTAGATGGCCATACGCTGGTAGAAATTACCCATTGTGAGATTTTTTCTGGTAACTCTCTGGACTTAGACCCTGATATTTTTGTTCAAACACACCCAGAACAAAGCGAACGCTTGTATCAAGACTTGCTCCAAAAAATCCAAATACTTGGAACGCCTAAAATCTTAGACTTATATTGCGGCATGGGCATCTTAACAGCTCGATTGGCTGATTTAGGCTGTCAAATTACAGGCATAGAGCTTAATCCTAAAGCGATTAATTGGGCTAAAAAAAATCATACTCAAGCTGTTAATTGGGTAACAGCAGACGTTGCCAAAGTCACGCCTCAGTATTTAAAAAAAGACAAACCAGAGGTTGTTTTGGTAAATCCACCTAGAACAGGCCTGCACCCAGAAGTCATCGAAGCTTTGGTTAAATATAAACCAAAGCATATTTTTTATACTTCTTGTATGCCTGCAACTTTGGCCAGAGACTTGAAAATCCTCACCCAGGCCGGTTATGCTATCAAACAGTGTCAACCTTATGACCTGTTTCCGCAGACAACTCATGTAGAAACCGTAGTCTGCTTATCTCAAACTCCCACTTGATCAAATCTCCCATAAATGCTAAAATGGGAGAAATGGAACATGCCGTACAAACAGATTCAAAGGGAAGAATTAACTTAGGAACCGCTTTTGCTTCACAATTCTTCTTGGTTGAAGAGATAGAACCAGGTGAATTTTTATTCAAAAAAGCCTCCGTGATTCCAGAACGAGAACTTTGGCTTCATCGTAACCAGGAAGCAAAAACAGAAGTTTTAAAAGGCCTTGAAGAAGCAAAATCTGGCAAACTTATTAAAAATGCGGTTCGACTCTAAATGTTCGATCTTCAATGGACTGAGACCAGCTTACAAGCTTATAGGAAACTTGAAAAAAGCCCAAAGCCTGGATTATTCAAACAAGTTCATAAAACTTTAACTCTTTTAAAAGAGAACCCCAGACACCCAAGTTTAAAGACACACGTTTTTGATTCTAAAGTTTTTGAGGCTTATGTTCAAAATCAAACACCTGGCGCTTATCGGGTTTTCTGGTGTTATGGACCTGAAAACACAGATATAACAATCATCGCTATCACTCAACATCCTTAGTTTCTTTATGCCTAAGCTAATTCAAGATTTTTTAACTTACCTAGAGCACATCAAGCACGTGTCTGCTCACACTCTTGATGCCTATCGCAATGATTTAAGGCAGTTTGCTGAATATTTTCCAGGATTAAATCTCAAAAACTTAAATCACCATCATATTAGAAGTTTTTTGGCCAAACTTCGCACAAACCATAAGACTATTTCCGTAGCTCGGAAACTCAGCGCTATTAAATCTTTCATGAGATGGTGCGTCAAAGAAGGTCACTTGGTGAACTCTGTAGCTGATTTAATCGAGCATCCTAAACTACCCCAGTCTTTGCCTAAAAGCGTCTCCGTAGATGAAGCTTTTGCTTTATGCGAACCTCCAGACCAAATTCGAAACAGAGCCCTCATAGAGCTGCTTTATGCCAGCGGACTGCGTGTTTCTGAATTGGTTGCTCTGAATATTGAACACATTGATTTAAACAGCAAACTCGTACGCGTGATGGGGAAAGGACAAAAAGAGCGTTTGGTGCCGTTTCATGATACCTGTGCCTCTGCACTCAAGATTCTCATGGCTGACACCCCTTCTCAGATGCCCTTATTTACGGGGACCCAAGGTGCTCGCATGAATGTAAGAGTTGTCCGGCGTCTCTTAGCGGAATACGGAAAATCTCTGGGCATCGGCGGCAACATGTTCCCACATAGACTCAGACACTCGTTTGCTACGCATTTATTAGAAAATGGCGCAGACTTGAAAGCCATTCAAGAGATGCTCGGCCATGCCTCTATTTCAACCACACAGCGCTATACAGAAGTTAATCTAGACTATCTCATGAAAATGTACGATTCAGCTCACCCACACGCAAAAAAACAATAATATATGTTACAATAAACATATGGATAAATATGTTTTAAGCAATATTGTTGGAAAAATAGATCAGTCTGGCGTTTTTCTGGGAACGAGCAAAACTTCAGGAAAACATACGGCCATCAAATTATTTTCAGAAGTGAGTGAAGCCCAAAAAGAGAGTTTATTACACGACGCAAAAATTCTTCAGAATCTTTCACACCCAAATCTTGTAAGAATATTGGAATCAGGCATCGATGAAGGCAATAACGTATTTTATGTCATGGAATATCTAGAAGGCATACCTTTGCATCATTTTGTGCCTCAAGAAGGCTTAAGTTTTGAAGACAGTTGGGCTATGATCGAAAAACTAGCCAATGCCTTGTTAGCCATACATGAAGCAGGCGTTTTGCACTTAGATCTTAAACCGGGCAATATTTTGATGGTCTCAGGCGAGCCTAAAATTATCGATTTTGGAATATTGCCCCCCAAAGAACCTGGGAGTTTCAGGGGAACTCCAGGGTATATCGCTCCAGAAGTAATCTTGGGACAAGCTCCAACCATCAAATCAGATATTTATAGTTTTGGGGCTTTATTGGCTTTTATTTGGACAGGTCATAAGCTTTATAACACGCTGGCTCATCAATTAAAAAATTTGAGTGAGCATTTGGCCAACCCAGATTTAGAAAAAATTATTTCAAGAGCGACTCGTCAAGATCCAGCAAGACGCTACGCAAATATAGGTGAAATGCTCAAAGCTCTCAGTTTATACCATCATGAGCAAGATTATCGTTCTGCAGAGCCCAATGAAGATCCAACTCATAGCAAATGGGGTCATTGGGTAATCGCTGCTGTTATAAGCACATTGGTCTGCATTGCAGTGGGAATCTATTATTCACTTTTGCATTCGATTTAAACCAAACTGCGCTGTCTTTTTACTTCATAAAGCAAAACAGTTGCTGCATCGGCAGCATTGAGACTCATATCAGGTGCGCTCATAGGGATATTCACAATTTCATCGCAGTGTTCGAGCACTTGTTTACGAAGGCCTTTTTCTTCATTGCCAATCACCAGGGCAACGGGTTTCGTCAGATCACATTTCCAGGCCGGTATCCTAGCTTGGTCAGCAGTACCAATCACCCACAAACCTGCTTTTTGAATAGTCTCCAATGCTCGGTTCAAATTAGTCACGCGAGCAACAGGAATTCGAGCCAAGGCCCCGACAGAAGCTTTCTCTGCCGTGGTTGTAACCAAAGCAGCGCGATCTTTTGGAATCACCAACAGCTGGGCTCCGAGCGCAAAAGCCGACCTAGCTGCACGACCTAAATTTCTCGGGTCTTCTACGCTGTCTAAAACCACACAGAGCGTTGGATTTTTAGCTAACGCTTCGTCTAAATCGACATAAGGAAACTCTTGGACCAACAAACAAACACCTTGGTGTACAGCATCAGAACCGAATTTTTCTTGAAATTGTGCTTTCGTCCAAGTTTGAACAGGGATTCTTAAAATTCCTGCTTGTTTGACTAATTCAGGACGATCTATTTTTTCTTGAACAAGCAAACGAATCACTCGTTTAGGTTGATATTTAAGCGTCGCGGCAACAGCATGCGTTCCGAATATAAATGAGTCCATTTAAGATTTTGCCTTTTTATTTTTTTTGGGAGATTTATGAATCTTTGTTTCCTGAGACTCCACTTGAAGTTTAAGGCCTTTTTTATCAGAGGGAATCAGCTTAATTCGAGCATGGATTTCAAGCGTCGAATCAGCAAAAAAAGCTTCTAAAAACCCTCGCCACTCTTTGGCTAGAACTGAAAGCAAGTCTTGTTTGGTCTGCCCTGCCTTCTTAAACAAATCATACATGTCCATTGTTGCAGACTTAGCAAACTTTATCCTATGATGCCATCTATGTTCCACTCAATCGCCCCCTGTCTTCTGATGGCCCTACCAGACACAGTCATGCTGTTGGCGATGCACCAAGAAGAGAGCGCCATGGGGTTTATTCTGAATCGCCAGACTAAACTTTCATTTCATGAGCTCATGCCTGATCTGAAGATCGAACCCAAAATCCAAGATAGGCGGGTGCTCTGGGGTGGGCCTGTTTCAAAAAACTCTGGTTTTTTGCTCTATGAACATGCTCCCAATAGAGCTTTGGATCAGGGGCTTTTTATTACAGAGACGCTTTCTATCTCACCCTCTAAAAAACTTTTGGAAAAAGCTGCTTTGGGAGAACTCAAAGGCCGATTTGATTTAATTTTAGGCTATGTTGCTTTTGGACCCGGAAAATTAGAACAAGATTTAAATAAAGGCACTTATTTGCACAGCGCTTTTTACGAAGAAATCGCCTTGAAAATTCCACTTTCAGAGCGTTTCGAACATGCCTTTGGACAACTAGGACTCTCACCTATTGCATTCATGAATGTAGTTGGTGGGGCTCAGGCTTGAGTCGTTGGCATCAGCCGGTCAAACAACTCAGGATCGAGTGCTCTAGCTTGTTTGAATAAACGCATTAAACTAAGCCCTCTATCGGGGGCTTCCAAATCGATGACATACACAGCTTGTTTGGCACGTGTGAGCGCTACATAAAGCAACCTAGGCAATTCAGCTTCTGACCGAGCTCTCGCTTTTTGTCTCACAGCATCGATAGGCGCCGGGAATTTTTTCTTTTCTTCTGAACTCTGCGGAGCACATAAAGCCAGAGCTCTGTTTTTATGTGTAACAACTAAGCCAAGTTCTGGATCAAAAGCCATCGGATTTGAATCACTCGGTTGCGTACTGGCTAGATCAGCCAAAACAACCGCCGGGAATTCCAAACCTTTAGATTGATGCATCGTCATGATGGTCACAGAGTCTTGTTGACCTTCAAAAGGCTCTGCCAAACTTTCTTTGGGTGGGGACTCTAATTTTTCCCACAAATCTCTAATTCTAACTTCGTAATCTTCGATAACATCCACAAAATGCATCCGTAATTTTAGAACATTGGCAAGGCGCTGGTCAGCATCTGATTCTTGCGCCATGGCTTTTGCATAACCGCCTTCAAGTAACAAACGATCCATAATTTCGGCGATGCTTGAGCATCCCAAGCATTCGCGCAAACCATCAAATAATTTGGGTAACGGTTGCTGCCAATCCATAAGAGCCGAGTCCGGCAAACCCCATAACGGCGATCTCATGAGAGTCAATCTAGCCAGTGGGTTCTCAGGAGATATCAGGACAAACAAAGCAGCAGCTATATCAAAAATTTCTTGGCGTTCATAAAAGCCTTCACCAGCATAAATTCTGGTAGGGACCCCTAAAGCCAGTAATTCCTGAACCATCGGTGCTGCAGCTTTAATTCTGCGTACTAAAATAACTATTTCTTGAGGCTGAAAACGCCTTGAATCTATGAGATTTTTAATTTGGAAAGCCCAATTTGCTTTCCAAATTGCTCCAGCTTGACCTCGATGCTCATGCATGGCTGAAAGCGCCTGAGTTTGGTCAAAGCCTGGCATGGTCGCTAAAGCCACCAAGTTAACCAAGTCAATCACGGCTCCCTGAGAGCGCCTTGAGAGCGTCAGATTTTCTTGTTGACCAGAGACACGTTCAAATACACTGGCATCTGCGCCTCTAAACCCATAGATGCTCTGTTTAGGATCTCCAACAACAAAGAGCTTTGTATCTCGAGACAACAATTTAACCAGTTGCTCTTGAACAGGACTCGTGTCTTGATATTCATCAACCAAAACACATTTGTATCGGCTTTTTTTGTGCGTTAAAATTTTCTTGGCAGAAACCAATAAATCACCAAAGCCAAATATTTTTTTCTCTTGTTTATAAGCATCGATTTTATTGGCATAGCCGATCAGCAAATCACGCAGAACACGAGCATCAGGCGCGGTAAAAACTTCGCACAAGAAAGATCCTAAAGCCACAATAGAATCAACCAAGTTTTTTCGAATTTTATCGTTGCCAGACCGGCCCAATACAGATGCTCTCAAATCTCGAAACGCAGCTGATAAAGCTCTCTCAGAGAGTTCTGTGACAGCACAGAATTTTGCAAACTCAGGCGAATCTGTTGTGATATTTCGAAGATAATTGGGTAATTGCTCGAGTGTCTTTTCAGGTGTTTTAAGCTCGGTTGGTTCTAGACCTGCTTCTCGAATGTCCTGTAATAAGCGGACCAAATCTTCAGCAAGAGACCGTATTTGAAACCGAGCGATAAGCTGACCAACTTCAAACTCTCTCAACTCTAAAGCTTCCAAAATCGCTTCTTCGGCTATTTTAAGAGATAACTTTTGGTCATCAGCGGGCGATAAAAGCTCGAACTCTCCAAAATCATCTCCGACAATTTGGGCACACAAAGCATGAAACGTACAGATCGGAGCGGACAATAAACCAGTCAGCAACACCCCTGATTCCTGGGCTTTGGCAATCACGCGAGCGCGCATTTCTGCTGCAGCTTTTTGCGTAAAGGTAATCGCTAGAATTTCATACGGCTTATACTGTTTTAGATTTTCCAAATAGGCCTGAACCAGCGTGTAAGTTTTCCCGGTCCCTGCCCCTGCTACAAC
>JBAXMC010000090.1:0-7414 GCA_037134495.1 Myxococcaceae bacterium | reverse complement strand
GGCCAGGTCTGTACGCGTTCCCCTTCACGTCATCAAATCTAAAATAACAGCTTCAGCAAAAATGCTTTGGATAGAGCTTGCTCTGACATCGAGCCCCAAACGTCCACTGGTTTCTGTGGACCCAAAAGCTTTGGCTGAAAAATTGGGCCGTTCAAGAACAACAATTGGTCGATTAATCGTCGAGCTTCAAAAAGCAGAGCTCTTAGTTCGCACAGGTTTTATTAATAGATATCACAAGACTTATAACTTGGTCTGGACGAAGGGAGAGGCCGTCAAAAAATCAGAAAAGAAGCCGGTGATGCTTGCTCCGGCGCTCAGCAGTATTCCGGCGGAGCTGCACCCTGCAGTCGAGCGAATTTGCAAAGAATCCGCCAATGAGACGGAGTTTCATGGGAAGCTTATGGCTTTCTTAAAAGCAGACTGGGAAATGAAGCAGGGCATACAAGAAATCTAGAGGTCAACTAAATCTGCAAGTCTGTTCTTACCTTTGAGAACTTCCAGAGCTTCATTGCATGGGCTGGTTCCTTTCCCTTCTGTAATTACAGAGCCAATTCCTTTTAGGAGTTGTTCAATATCGGCCTCTGTTCCGGTTTTGTATTTTTGCATTTCTACAATGCTCCATAGACTATGAAGCATGGTTTTTAATTGAGTTAGGGAACAATGTTCAAGTATTGCGGTTTTCGCATCTTCCTTCATGTCTGCTAAATATTGCAGGTCTGGGAGAATCTTGTTCAGTGTATCTTTGTTTTCTTTCAAGGTTTCAACAATCAATCTCAGTTCATGTTCTTTTTCGCTTTCACCCTCTTGGATGACAGCTTGAACCGAGGATGCAGCAATGAGGATAAGCGGTAATGATTTTAGAAATTTACGTATCATAGGATGCTTATCAGCGATTTATATTTAAACGTCAAGGGTCCACTTATCAAACATTCTCACCACAGATTCACTGTCTGTAGGTAATTCTTTTCGGTTTTTTCCAATCCAACGTAGCTCTTTTGATTCTCCGTTTTGTATAACGTCTTCATCGCTGGTAACTTCCAATAGAAATCGAACATCAAAGTGCTCATGCCCGGGTTCTTTATCGCCCCTTGCTGGAATCGGGTGGATATCGATATCGAATATGTTTGAATCTACGGCAACGATCTGATTAATCCCAGATTCTTCTTGAGATTCTTTAATGGCAACTCGGAGTAAGTTGTGATCTCCATCTGCATGGCCACCTAATTGAAACCATCGGTCTAGTTTGGTGTGGTGCATCAGCAAAGCTTTGTCGCCGGCTTTATTTAATAGCCAAGCTGAAGCTGTAAAGTGCGCTTTTAGTGAAGAACGTTCGAAGCAATTGGGTGTGTTTTTGAGCAGTTCCAACATGCGTTCTTTGTAGGCGAGTTCTTTCGGGCTGGCAGGATTATATTTGGTTAATTTGATAAACAAATCTTTATTGTCTCTGTAGTTTTGGGCATCGATTGAATTTTGTTCTACGGTCATATGTTTCATCCTTGAGTAGTGTTTCCTGTCTTCTGAATGATTGCGCAAGTGGTCTCTGAAGTGCAAATTGTGACCGATTTCAGAATTTGGAAACCTCACCCCTTAGCCCTCTCCAGCAACTGGAGAGGGATTTAGGGTCAAGTCCTCGAGGTTTCGAAAAAAGAAAAGCCTTCTAATCCTTCTTGAAGCAAATCTGTGTCGCCAACATCGTGAGCATAAACCACAATATTGGTTAAACTGAAAAGAGCTCTGAATTCTGCCAGTTTTTGTGTGGGGAAATCAACGATTCCGTATTCTTCCCAAAAAGCAGCCTTGGTTGAACGCGGTAAGAAAGAATAAACAATGGCCAAATCAACGGCTGGGTTTCCAAAATGATCATCGCCCTAGTCAATTACTCCACAAAGTTCATGGTCACTGCCCAGCTTTAAGGCTGTTCAAGACTTCTAACAAAACTGGCGTATTTTCAAATAAGTCTAGTTGTTCGATGCGTTTTAAATTGGCATGAGTTTTTGGCCTGCGATCTTGGACATCTAGTCGACCGATTTTATCGAGAGGTATTTGAATGGGCAGGCTGTGAAGTGCTTTCAAAAATTGAGCCAGCGGTTTAGCTAATTTAAGCCGAGCTTCAGGCGTTAAATGCGCTCTATCTGCAGTGGTTCCAGCTAAAACAGAGTAACCTGCAAACGGATACGGGTAAGTAGCCGATGGTTTTCCGAAAAAAACTGGACGGGGTGTTGGAAGCGGAAGCGGTGATGTTAACTTTTCGAAAAAGTCACATTCTAAAGCGATTAGCTCAACAGCTAAGGAGCGTTTAGGAAATCTAAAAACAAATTGCTGGTTTACCAAAACAGCCAGATTGTCCCAACCTTTTCCAAATTTTTCGCAGTAAGCAGGTTTGAGCTCGGGGAATTGATCCTCGATAAGCTGCTTGGCTAATGCGAGATCAATATAAAATTCGGATTGCCAAGGTTTTAAATCTGGACACACAGTTTGAAACCTTCCCCAGCGGCTGCTTGATTGAGTAATTTGTCTAAACACATAAACTGAACACGCGAGGGAGTTTCCATGCCAACACGAGCAGAAGCCAATTGCAGGGCATCGCCAGCCCTTAGGCCGTATATTTTTTGATAATGGAGAGCGATATCTAGCAAGCTTTCATCTGCTGGGATCACTCGAACATTTTGTCTGAAACGAGATACGGCCACTCTGGCAATGCGCACAGAATCTAAAGACAGACTTTTGTCATTCAAGCGTCTTTGAAAAGCAGATTCTATCTCAAGAAAAGTAAATAAAGAGGTGTAGGATTTTAAATTGGCATGCTGCTTTAAAAAGGAGAAAACCAGGCTGCTGTTATCTTCTCCTATTAAGCCCGCGGCGAATGCAGA
This sequence comes from Myxococcaceae bacterium, assembly GCA_037134495.1. GTDB lineage: Bacteria > Myxococcota > UBA727 > UBA727 > JABDBI01 > AER2-1. The sequence goes on along the minus strand of JBAXMC010000090.1, from coordinate 4,544 downwards.
AGTGTCCCAGTAGATCATAAATCTTCGTCTCTGATCTTTCTGATGAGTTCACTGGTTGGGAGGGCTTTCTTTAATAACGAAACGGGTGGATTGTCTATAAAAAATTGAGACCAATCTACTTCTGGAGCTTCTTCATATTCTGGAACAATCTTCGCAATGACTGTTCCATGTGAGGTTACAAGAACAGACTCACCTCGTTCTGGGTACTTTAGATAATGTGAAAGCTTGGCTTTCAATTCAGCTACATTCACTGTGACCATGTTTTTATTATGGTCATACTAATGACTAGAAGTCAAATTCCAGAGTTTAATCACGGGTGTTTCATGCTCATAGTCCAAAATACTGATCGATGCTGGGTTTAGGAGCAGATATCTCCCAAAATCAGGCGTCTGGCTGACATAGCAAGATGCAATGCTTCTCAAAATATGAGCACTGGAAAAAATCAAAACATGACCGATTGCTTGATGCAGGCGAGCAATCACTCTTGCTGCACGCGCCTGTATATCTGCAGGGCTCTCTCCTGAAGGAGCACCATGCTCAAAGATGTTCCAGCTAGGCTCTTTCTTGATGATTTCTGCACGCGTAAGGCCCTCGTAAGAGCCGTAGTTCCACTCAGTGAGCTCAGGCATAATCTCGGCTCGTTCTGAAAAACCTGCCAGCTGACAGGTCTCCCTGGCTCTTTTAAGTGGGCTGCACCAGACTTCAGAGAAAGATAATTTTTCTAAGCTCGATTTGAGAGCTTTGGCCTGCTGACGGCCATTCTCCGTGAGGCTTAAGTCTGTAAGGCCAGTATGTTGACCTGTGAGACTCCAAGCTGTTTCTCCATGACGTACTAAATAGAACATGCCCCTAGGGTACCATAAAAGCCTTGTTAACTTTCTGTCCTCTAGGAGTTGTTAGTTTCATGTCAAAATAATCGGCTGTTTTTTCCAATTCTTCCAAACTTGCTCTGAAAGCCAATTCGATCATAGGATAGCTCATGTCGCTCGGCAATTCGACGTCTTCGCATTGGTTATCAAGATTAAATGCGTTGCAATATCGCTTGGTGGGTTCCTCACAGCTGCCTTCGTAAGGGGTAGTCAGCGTAGACTTCCAATTGCGTTTGAATAAATGCGTGAGCACAGAGCCAGAAGCCTTCATTTTAGGCCAAACTGCATCTCTCAAGAATAATTCGTCATCGCCGTATTTCATACGATAGGGGAAATAAGACATGAACTCTTTAAGGTCTCCAAAGGCACCTTTGCCAACATGAGAACCTCCCCACCAACTTGCTGTCAAAGGCCCTAAGCAAATAGCCACCAAATGTGCACGATGATACTGCTTCCCGCTTGCTATCCACTCGCCCACAGCGAAAGCTTCAGCACCTGTCATGATCCAGTCTGCATCTCTTAGGAGATATCTGATTTTTTGACCTTCTGGCATCGGCTCCGCTGCGATCATAAAACGCCAAAATGTTCCGTCTTTTCCAGCTTTTTTCAGGCCATTGTCTACAAACACTATCTCACAACCGGCATCTAGCAATGCTTGTAGTTGGTATTCTTCAAGTTCTCCTTCGATAACACCATCTTTGCCTTTGGGTACGTAGACACGAGGCACAAACGTATCAAAGCCCCAGACAGGATCTGTGATATTGTTAACGCGTTTGAGTGTTTGGAAGCTTTTCAAAAAATCTAGAATTCCCTTGTAATAAATGGGATTTTTACCAAAGAGCGAGAACGCAATGACACGTGCTTCGTCAGGACTCTTCCAAAAAGCTTTTTGAGTAGAAATAGGCTTCGTTGAAACGTGTCCTAAATACTGGTATTGCCAAATATTAACCTGGGGACAAAAGGGCTGACAGTCTCCGGCTGCTCTCGTTTCATCATAGAGCGTGTGATAATAAGCTTGTCCAAAGCGTTCGGGTAACACAGGGCGGAGCATGCTGATTAATTTGTTGTGACGACCTTTGTGTGAAAGATCCCCATCTCCAGATACGGAAACGCAGGATAGATTTGTTAACAAAACAAATAGAAATAAAAAATATCTCATTGGATTAATCCTATTTTTTAGGCTGTAAAGCGTCAATGGGGGCTTGTTTTTTTGAAGGATTTCGTTAACTGTGCAACTTTCAAGGAGTTTGCTATGTCTCGCGAAGACCAAATAGAAGTTGACGGTACAATTAGAGAAGTCCTTCAAGGGGGCATGTTTCGGGTGATGCTCGAGAATGGTCATGAAGTTTTGGCCTATACGTCTGGAAAGATGCGTAAACATTTTATACGTATTGTGCTAGGGGACAAAGTGCGTGTGGCATTGTCGCCGTACGACCTGACAAAAGGACGGGTAATTTTCCGTTCAAAGTAGTGTTTGCGAGAGGAGAAAATTTCACCATGACTCAGAAACGCCAGATCTTGCTACAAAATGCCCTAACTTTGCTTTGTGAAGCGCAAAGACAAGCTACAAACCTAAAAGACGAGACCCAAGAGGAGATCAAGGAAATGATGAACAAACTCAGTGCCCAGACCAAAGAAAGCATGGTTCAGTTGCTTCAATCTTGGCATGAAAATAAAGAACATTTACCTGAAAAACTCGTAGGTGAAATGGATCGCCTCTTAGACAAAGTCGGTCTTGTCAGAAAAACAAAAGCTAAACCTGCAGCCAAGAAGCCAGCTGCTCAAAAACCTGCGGTTAAAAAGGCAGCTCCTAAAAAAGCAGCCCCTAAAAAAACAGCTTCCAAAAAAGCTTAACTTTACATGAAAGCCGCCGAGATCCAATCCTTTGGCCTGGACGGCCTGGGGCTTGTCGCCCGCCCTGATCCAAAACCTCTGCAGTCTTCAGAAGTTTTGGTTCAGATTAAAGCGGCCTCCCTCAACTACAGAGATTTGATGATGGCCAAAGGCGAGTATAATCCTCGTCAGCCATTGCCGCTCATTCCATGCTCGGATGGTGCCGGTGAGGTGATTGCTGTTGGCTCAGAGGTAACGGATTTTCAAAAAGGCGATAAAGTCGCAGGACTTCTGCCGCAAACCTGGATAGCCGGTGAGCCACTTAAAGAGCACTTCAAACACACGCTAGGTGGGCCTTTAGATGGCATGCTGTGTGAATATCGCGTGTTTCCAGAGTCTGGCCTTATCAAAGTTCCCGATTATTTAAGTTACGAAGAGGCAGCGACTTTGCCTTGTGCAGCTCTGACTGCTTGGCGTGCTTTGTTTGTGGAGGCACAGCTCAGGCCAGGCGAGACAGTCTTGTTGCAGGGTACGGGCGGCGTAGCTTTGTTTGCACTGCAATTTGCCAAAATGGCCGGTGCGCGTGTTGTCATAACTTCAAGTTCGGACGAAAAATTAGAACGTGCTCGTCAAATGGGCGCTGATCAGCTGATTAACTACAGAACAACACCTGAATGGTCACGTGGGCTACAAGTCGATTTAATCTTAGAATTAGGCGGTGCTGGTACGCTTTTAGAATCACTCAAAGCGATTAAACAGGGTGGTCAAATTAATCTGATCGGTCGTTTAACGCCCGGTGGCGTTAACATCGATCCGGTTTCTATTTTTATGCGCCATGTGCGTTTGCAGGGCGTATTTGTAGGCAATAAAGCTGATTTTCAGGCCATGAATCAAGCTTTAAAGCAGCATCAAATTAAACCCGTTATCGATCGTGTTTTTGAATTAGAACAAACGCGTGAGGCTTTTACTTGTTTGGAATCTGCTCAGCATATGGGCAAAATTGTGATCAAAATATGAAAACTCCCAAAGCTATTGGTCCTTATTGTCTCTCTGTCCAAGCGGGCAATTTGTTGTTTTGTTCGGGTCAGATTGCTCTCGATCCAGAAACCATGCAGCTTGTGGGTGCTAGCGCAGCAGAGCAGACAACCCAAGTTTTGAGTAATATTACGGCGGTTTTAGAAACAGCAGGTTTTAATTTAAGCCAAGTGGTCAAAACGACTATTTTCCTCAAAAACATGAGTGATTTTTCGGCGGTTAACGAAGTTTATGCTCAGTATTTCAAGACCAACCTACCGGCAAGATCAACGGTTGAAGTTGCCAGGCTGCCTAAAGATGCTCTTGTTGAGATTGAGTGCATTGCGCATTTTTAATGGCATCCATCAAAGCTTGAAGACCGACTCTTTTATTTTCCAAGTATTGAGCGTAAGCGCTCATGATTTGAGAGAGAATCTTTGATTGTGCGATTAAAGGAGAACAGGGGTGAACAAACCTAATACCGTCTCCGCCATTTCTTTCGATTGGAATAAATCCAACACCTAAAAGAGTCAGATACGACCCCATGTTGAGTTCTTCGGCAGATGCAGAGCTTACTTCTGCGTAAAACCTGGCAGGTTGTAAATCCATTTGTGCCGAGAATTCACACAACCATCCGACAAGTTTTTTACCAAGACCTTGCTCTGAAGAGTCGGGGTGTTTTCCATATTCTATCTCAAAAAATCCATTTTTAGGAGTTGCACAGATAGCGCCATCTGTTTCTGAATCTCTTGAATAAGTTAAGAACTTGGTACCAGATCTCTTGTCATACATGATGTGAAAAATACCGTTTTCATCTATCAGAGCTCC
>JBAXMC010000089.1:0-7425 GCA_037134495.1 Myxococcaceae bacterium | reverse complement strand
CACGGATAATGTCTTTGAAGCGACTGTGATCGTTATATATCCGCAGGCTCATGGGTTAGTCTCTCTTTACATCGCCGCGTGCAAAAATGCTGGCTACGAAATTCAAAACGTCTGTTGCACTCTCCTCATTGTAACCAAAATTCTTAATCAAACGCTGTTTGACAATATCGATTTTTTCTTGAGTCTCTCTATCAACCACATTGGAAATCATGGTTGTCAGCTTGATCGTATCTTTTTGATCTTCAAAAAGCTTAAGCTCTAAAGCTTTGTGCAAGCGTTCGTTGGTTCTGTAATCGAATTTCTTACCTTCAACGGCCAGTGCACCAATATAGTTCATAATTTCGCGTCTGAAATCTTCTTTGCGAGTCTCTGGGATGTCGATTTTGTCTTCAATAGATCGCATGAGGCGTTCGTCAGCTTCTTCATCTTGACCTGTATATTTATTTTTGACGCGTTCTTTTTGCGTGTATGCTTTAACGTTGTCTATGTAGTTCGAGCAGAGTTTTGAAATGGCGTCTTCGTCTGCAGAAATGGCGCGCTGAACTTCATTTTTGACAATGTCTTCGTATTCTTGTCGAACGATTTGCAATAAGTCTAAATAGCGCTTTTTCTGTTCATCGCTGGTAATCAACGAGTGCGTTTTTAACCCATTTTCGAGTTCGTTTAGAACCATAAACGGATTAATGCTGGTCTCACTGAGATCGCTTACAAGTGTATTTGAAATTTTATCTTGGACATATCTCGGCGAAATGCCGTCCATGCCTTCTCTGGTAGATTGCTTTCTGAGTTCTTTGACACTGTCTTCAGTAAAACCAGCTAAGCTCTTGCCGTCATAGAGTTTTAATTTTTGCAGCAGACTTAAAGAATAGCCTTTAGGAGCTTCTAAGCGTGTTAAAATTGCCCACATGGCTGCCATGTCAACTGTATGTGGGGCAATATGTTTGCCTTTAATTTTTTGGTTGTTGTAATCGCGCTCGTAGATTTTTTTCTCTTCTGTGAGCTTGGTAATATAGGGAATATCAATTTTAACAGTTCTGTCTCTCAGGGCTTCCATGAACTCGTTGGCTACGAGTTTTTTATATTCAGCTTCGTTGGTATGGCCGATAATGACTTCGTCGATGTCTGTCTGAGCGAATTTTTTAGGCTTAATTTTATGTTCTTGAGTTGCGCCGAGCAAATCATACAAGAAAGCGACATCTAGTTTTAAGATTTCTATGAACTCTATAATGCCGCGGTTGGCCACGCAGAATTCACCGTCAAAATTAAAAGCTCTTGGGTCTGAGTCAGAGCCAAATTCAGCGATTTTTCGATAGTTAATATCACCCGTAAGCTCTGTAGAATCTTGATTTTTTTCGTCTTTAGGCTGGAAAGTTCCAATACCCACACGGTCTTTTTCGCTGAGCAATAGACGTCTTACTTTTACGTGGCTCAAAACTTTGAGCACATCGCCCTTGTAATGCTCCATGAGCAGCTTAAAAATATAGCGACTGGCAGGGTTTAAGTCGCCCTTGATTCTTGGAAAGCCGAGCTCTGCACAAAGTCTGTCACGTGTTTCATAGGGCAATAATTTGAGGGGCTCTTCGTGCATGGGGTCTGGCACAATGCTTTGCCCACCAGAAATAGAAAAAAGTTCTTCGGGCATGTTCCACTCGAATGTGTAGAGCTTGCCTTCGTCTGTTTTAGAATAGTGTTCGAGGCCTTTTTTAACCAGACGAGCAATCGTCGATTTGGCAGAGCCAACAGGACCATGAAGCAAAATTACGCGTTTTTCAGTACCGTAGCCTAAAGCAGCTGATTTTACGACGTTGACAAAACGCATAAGGGGTACATCAAGACCAAATACAGCGTCTTTACCGTTGCCCATAGGGTCATCGAAAAAGGGGTAATGAAAAAGTTTTTTCTTAGAATCTATGTACTCTGTTTTTCCGAATGACATGATCATGTCATAGAGGCGCTGAAAAGCAGTGCGTAGAATTTTTGGATCTTCTTTAAGAATAGCCAAATACTCGTCGAAAGAGCCTTCCCAGTGTAGATTTTCATATTCTTTTCGATCTTGATTCGAAAGGAAAGATCTTAGGAGTGAATCCGCTGTACCCATGGCTTTATCCCTCATGCCAAGCAGCTTAGGATAGGTTGCTTGTCAATTGCAAACTTGTATGCCACACGAACTCGCATGCAGCCGAGTGATTGGATATCTTCTCGAGATGGAACGAAACTGTTTACCGTAAGCGCTTTGGTGCCAAAACCGGAACGTGTTATTGTTCTAGTGCACGGTTTTGCTGAACATATTGGGCGCTATTCAAAATTAATCTCAGAACTTAATCAAGCGAACATGAGTGTGATTGGGGTTGATCTGAGAGGTCACGGGAGATCTCACGGAAAACGCGGCTATATCGACTCTGTGGAGCAATATGTCGAAGATTTAGACGCAGCCATCAAAAAAGCTCAGAAAAAAACAGGTGTTAAGAAAGTAACGCTTATTGGGCACAGCATGGGTGGGTTGATTGCCAGCTGTTATGCGGCCAGTCATCCTCAAAATCTAACAGACGCAGTGCTCTCTTCTCCGTTTTTTGCGCTGTCCGTTAAAGTTCCCTATTGGAAAGTGCAAGTTGGGAAGATCATGTCTTCTTTGATTCCTTGGTTTTCACTAAAAAGTACGCTGGATCCAAAATGCTTAACGCATGATCAAGCGATTGTCCGCACTTTCCAGGAAGATCCGCTGATTTTTCATCATGTGACAGCTCGCTGGTTTGAACAACTAACAGGTTTTAGGGAAGAGGCTTTGAAACTTGCTTCTCAGATCCAAACACCGTTATTATTACAGCTATCCGGTGAAGATTATGTGGTTGATTTTGAAACCAGCAAGCAATGGTTCGATCGTTTGACAGGGATCGATTGCACGCTTAAGATATACGAAGGTTTTTATCATGAAATTTACAATGAAGTGCGAAGAGACGAACCCGTTGGAGACATGCTTGCCTGGCTCCAGAGAGGTACCCGTTAAGTTTTCGAAGAGGATTGTGGACTTGATCCCTGTCATTCGTTTTCAAATCTTCAAAAAATCGGCTGTTTGTTTTAAGCCTAAAGAAAAATCAGGAAGTTTCTGAACCAGATCTTGGTTAGCTCCTAAGATACCAGGAGGAACCCATGAGTCATGTAGGATCAGCTTTTAGAAGAATTATCACCCCGCAACATACTTTTGTGACGGAGCAAGATGTGCCTTCGTTAATTAAAGCCGCTGAGAGAGATAATGAGCAAGCAGGTGGATGTTGCAGCGGCCCAGGAACCCAAGGAACTGAAAGATTAAAAGATCTCTTTCTTGGACCTCAAACTCAAAACAAATTCAAAGACATGGGCGTTAGAACAAAGCTGTCTACGTATTTGGGTATAGATCATCAAGGCGTCAGCAAAGATAGCCAAAAAGACTAACACGACAATATGAATCCTGGTCATCCGCCGAACATCGGATAACCAGGAGGATTTTTTTAATGCCGATTCAAGGACTCGTAAGAACAGATTATCAAACCGCAATGGATGTGCACAACCGTCATGTGACGTATGAAGATGCACAATTAATGATCGCGGATGCAAAAAAAGAAAACAAATCAGAATCCAGCGGTTGGATGTGTTGCGCATCAGAAGGCACCATTGGAAGCGAAGAGCTGCGAGGAGTTTTCGAACAAAATAAAGATGCCTTTCAACCTGATGCACAAGATTTGGTCAAAAGATTTATTGGAAGCCAAGGCTTTGGACGTAACGATATGCGCCCTATTGGCGATGACAATCCATTGGGCCCAACGATTGGAAAGAGCTTACTGCATGCAAGAGCAAGACATGCAACGTGGCAGTGTGACTGGTTCCCTATGACCTTGAGACCCAATGTCCCTGAGTCGAGCCTCTTCACGGCAGGGGGAGTTTGCGACAAGTTTGATCAAGCAACGGGAAAAGCTTCAAGATCTCATGAGTTAGCCAATCACCAAACGGTTGGAACAAGCTGGTCGGGTCACTGCGATATGGCTTCACGTGTTTGTGCTCTTCTTGCTCAGCCTGTCAGAAATGTTGTTTATAATGGCGTAACGTTTACTCCGCATGATATTCAAGGCTTACTGGTTATGATTAGCAATGACTTGGCCGGGCCTAATGAGCCATTTATTGGTCAACGCAACAATGGTAATCCAGGAGACGATCCAGCTGAACCCTATCCACATGTATTGATGCCAGAGGTAATTAAGTATCTGAAAGATGGGAAAGTCATCGTTTTGGATATCGATAATGGACCACAAGTTTGGAATTATGCGTTTGATCAAGGTGATATTCAACAATTTTCAAAACCACGTTCCGGCATGCGTGAAGTTCCAGCTTTGAATGGCGGGACGGTTAAATACATGGAATGTGAGCTGAGAGGTACTGGGTACGGTGCAGAAATCCGTCACTACAAATACTGGGCAGAGCATGATTCAAGTGGCGATATGATATCCAGCGGTTGGTTTGGTGATCCACGTGATACCAAGAGAAACCCTGACTTTATGTGGGTACCCGTCCCTTGTGGTGACCTAAGCAGAAAAAGCGATTGGCCAAAAGAGTGCAGCTATAATCCACAGGTTGATCCTAAAATTGTGTTCGATATCTATAGTCAGTCGATCTAAAACCTTACCTGCCTGCCGTAAAGCTACGGCAGGCAGGCCACCCTCTTCTTCTCTAAATTTTATTGCTTAACGGTCAAACTAACATTGTCACCATTAGGAAATGCCAACGTATAACGGCCTACAGCGGTTGGTTTGTAATAACCGTTAAACACACCGTCATAAGCAACATCATCAGCACCTTGGCCTAAGTCGTTTAGAAGACCAGCTTTAATATTAACATTTGTAGAACTGATTCTAACTTGTGTCGATTTGGCACAGTTAATTTTTAGCAACGACAACTTGATCGATTGACCCAATTTTATCGTATAAGCGTTCCCTTTGGGTAACAGTCTGCCGACAACTGTTTGGTTGCTACAAGAAACAGAGCCTTGACCGTTCGTGTCTATCATTCGAATGCGACGACCTGAAATGGTTGTCTGAGCAGCTGCAGCAATTGGCTGTCCACCGGCAATAATCAAGTTTTTAATAGATACCCAGTCCAAAGTTGGATCTGAAGCTTTAATATAACCGGCTAATCCTGTTACGAATGGCGTTGCCATCGAGGTTCCACTTAAATAGTTATATTGAGCGCCAGGAATTGTGCTCAAAATATCAACACCTGGAGCAGCTACGTGCACAGAGTGACGTCCATAGTTTGAAAAAGAAGCTAAATTGTCTTTAAAATCTGTTGCTGCCACTGATATCACATTGCTTAAGGCAATATCTGATGGGAAAGTTGGATTTACATCGTTATTATTGGTTTCATTGCTAGCAGCAGCCATAAACAAGATTCCTAATTTTTGATGTGCTGCAACAGCATCTGTGAAAGCTTGCGATTCTAAACCACCACCCCAAGAATTATTGGTTGCAACGACTTTGACAGGATCTGTGCTGCGTTGTGCAAGCGCTGCATAGTAGTTCATGCAGGTAATAGCCGAACCCGTATCTCCGCTGCCTTGAGCATCTAAAAACTTACAGGCGATAATTTTTGTTTTTTGCATCACACCAGAGACACCAAGACCGTTATTGCCTTGGGCTCCAATAATACCGGCTACGTGAGTGCCGTGCATGTTATCATCCATGGGGTCGCCGGTTCCTGTGATGGCGTTGATTCCGTGAACATCATCAATATAACCGTTTCCATCATCATCGATGCCATTGCCAGGAATTTCTTGTGAATTAGTCCAAATATTATTGGTTAGATCTGGATGTGTGTAGTCAAAACCAGTGTCGATTGTTCCCAAAACAACGCTATCGCTGCCACTGAGGATACTCCAAGCTTCTGGAGCATTGATATCTGTATCAACAGTTCCACCTGTTTGGCCCACGTTATTCAATCCCCACTGATATTTGAAATAAGTGTCATTAGGCAAATCTAAAGCATGAACAATATAGTTTGGCTCTGCATATTCTATGTTTGGGTCAGTTCTATAAACAGCAAGAGCTTGTTCGTCTGTTGTTCCTGATTGAACTTGTACAAGTTCTAGACCTGCAGGATAATTAAAACGCCTAAGGCTTGTCGTATGGGCTTTCGCATGAACGGTACTTAAAGTAGTGATTCCGGCGTTTAATTTTCTTTTCACCAGTAGACTTCCAGGCTTTACTGCGGGCGCCGCGATCGCTGAAGATGATCCTAGCAGCAGAAACAGTGCAAAATTAGATAATAATTTCATATACTACTCCATTTTGTAGACAGCATCAATAAAGCGCGTCCACATTGTTAGTATAGTATATTAAATATCACCAAGTCCAATTTCAGCCTAACCAGCTGTTTCCGTGGGATGTTTTATTGCTTAAAGGTGGAATAAATCAAAATTTGGCGGGGTGGACGGGACTTGAACCCGCGACCTCCGGCGTGACAGGCCGGCGCTCTAACCAGCTGAGCTACCACCCCCACCAAGGGAGGAGTTGCCCTTGTAAGATGATTACGTTAGGTTCGTCAATAGAGGAGCTTTCAAAATGCAGATATCTGTTACTTTTCGACATATTGACGCCACAGAACCTATTAAACAACACGCCATAGACAAGATGATGCATCTCAAAAAATATTTAGATGATGCCGCTCAAGTCCATGTTGTCTTAAGCATCGAAAAACATGCTCAGAGAGCTGATATTCAAGTCTCTTCTCATGGGATGATGATGCGCGGAAAAGAGGATTCCAGTGATCTTTATAACTCGATTGATCGCGCGATCCAGAAACTTGAAACACAAATCAAGCGCTACAAAGATAAACTCAGTAATCATAAACCAAAAACAGGCACTCGGCTTAAAGTTAAATTCGATACGCTTCACACAGAGGCTCCGAGTAATATTATCGAAACGAAAGAAGTAGAAGCGAGACCCATGATGGTCGATGAAGCTTGCATGCAAATGGATCTGCTCGGCAGCGAAATTTTAGTATTCTTGAATGTAAAGACAGAACACCTCAATATCCTTTATCGCAAAAAAGGTCAGAAATATGGCCTAATCGAGGCAGTTTGATCGCGTTAACAGGCTTATCGGGTGCTGGTAAATCGACTGCAGCGAAAGCTCTGGAAGATCTAGGATATTTTGTCGTAGATAATCTTCCTGCAGAGCTTTTGCTCAAGTTGGTAGAACTCTCAGAGCACGGTCATCACAATAGGCCTTTGGCTTTTGTGATCGATTCAAGAGAAGCAGAGCACCTCAGCCAATTTATCCGAGACTGGAAGACCCTCGATCACCGCGCCACAAAGACAGCTTTATGGTTTTTGGATGCCTCAGATTCGACTTTGATTAGACGTTTTCAAGAGACGCGGCGTCCACACCCGTTAGATAAGAC
>JBAXMC010000088.1:0-7431 GCA_037134495.1 Myxococcaceae bacterium | reverse complement strand
GGATACGGCGGGGAATACTCAGAACCAGCAAATAAGCTTTAGGTGGCGTACGGTAGCTCCGCCTATCGTTGTTGATTTCAATTCACCACTTTATGACCCGAGCAAATCTGAAGATGATATGGCTTTTGCTAAGAAGGATGTTCAGGTTGCCTACTATTTGGCTGAACACGCTAAGGACAAAGAAGGCTACGTAGTGGCACATGCGTTGCTTCATAATCCACATGACATCGATTTAACTGTCAACATGGAAGATAATTCAGCGCCTTCTATTGAGCTCAAGCTTAAAGAAATGGTTCTTCCTGGGAAAAATGTAGTTGCAAATGATTGGGTTTACCATGGAAGCACGGTAACAAGCTGGGTTTCGGTTCCTCTGGCAGGTCATACAGACCCTTGGGATTTGCCTGGGTGGGATGATGAAATTCATTCATTAATGCACAAAAAAGAAGACTCTAATTATCATCGGGATCCTACGCTGCAGGATCCTGCTAGGAAAGTTACCGAGAAAGTATATGACCGCCTTTCCAATCCGAAATCTTACAATAATTTATCTGGGAGCAGGACGGATTGTACTTATCAACAACCTCTATATTCAAAGATTTGTGCTGTTGATGAGATTGTCGTCCTAGGTGAGCGAATTAACCGTGATTCACCAAAATGCTCCCAGCAGACGGTGGAGTGTTATCCCGCAGGACATCGCTTTGGTGTTATAGATAACCGGGACAAATCAGTCTTGACCGTCGGTGAGCAGATTGCGACAAAGCAGTCCACAATAGGCAAGTTGAGTGCGAGGTATTTCTCATTTGATTCGACCAGTAAGCAGGTTCAAGGAGAGATTGTTACCGACAAAGACATTTTAAAGATCCCAAGTGGCAAAAGCATACTTGTGAAGTGGTATCTGAATGAACAGAACATCCAAGTAGGTTTGAAAAATATGAAATCAGAACTTCCAAACGCCAAACTTGTGGGTGATTGTAAACAGATTTTGTACTCAACCAATAACGCAGATACCTGCGATAAGGCTGAATGTAAGCTAGATCGAGTTTGTTTCAGTTTGGATGTGGTTCAGGTTCGATTAGGCTCAAAGGTATCTCTCCAAAAAAAAGGCATTGGAATTTTGTCGCAGGTGGCCCAAAGCCCCTTCAAATATTCGACTAAAACTGATGCAGGTGCTGTTTCGGATGATTCTGTACCGGTAACACTAGACAGCCCTATTAGTCGGTCGGTAACCAGATGAAGCAAGCTATTCGGCTTGTCTTGATATTGTTCTTCCTGGCCCCGACAGCATTTGCGGACCAGGGAGAGCTCTACGTAGATGTTGGAACAAAACCTGGTTGGTTATGTGCCCAAAATCCAGTGCTTGAAAATGGCAAATACCAATCAGGGTTTCTTGAAGATTTTAGTGTCGGGCTTCGCTATGGTTTAGGCGATAGTTTACATGTTGGTTTTGCTGTTCAGATGGGTTCAACTTTCTTTGACTTGTCCGCCAAGAATAGTTTGGTGAAGGGGATTACAGGGGACTTAAGCAGCAGCATTTTCTCTCTTTCTGTTCCGGCGATAATTTCATACAGATTGAATTCAGGATACGATTGGACGGCCGTAATAGAAGTGGCATTCGGGTATTATGGCGTTCAATGGAACAACGACTCATTAACAAATAAAAATAACCTTCTGTTCAATAAAGACGATCTTGAACAACCTTGGCAAAACGGGATGGCTGGAAGCGTCAGTGTCTTGGCCCAATGGAGGGTGAATGATTGGTTCGCGCTTGAATTCGGACCGAGCTTGAATGTGGCCTATATGGAGGCGAGTAAGCTTGCTTTCTTTCCTGGTCTGGCCATGAGGTCATCGTTTGTTTTTGGGGTAGGGGGCGGCTTATGATGAGCGGCACAAGAGCATCCTGTCTTTATACTGTTATAGCAGAGTTGTTAAGTTATCTGAGTTTCGAATTGGATTCGTCTTGTGGATACTTGATAACCCCATCTCCTGAAGGAGATGGGGCCCATATTAGAAGCTGCGCTACGCTTGCACACCTGATTAGCCTTCGGCTAGTGGTGTCAAGACCGCATAGCCTCTGGCTTTTAGAAGAAATAAGACCATTTTTCACCTGCCGGGTCAGTGCCGGGGCTATTTTTTTTAGGGCGTTTGAACGGAGGGAAAGTACATGTCACTAACCCGGCAGCCTTATCGAGGAATAAAACGACAAAGAATAGAACTAAGACTCCCAATTAATCTGCTTGCTGTGATTGATCAAAGGTCTGCTTTGGAAGGTGTTAGCAGAACTGAAAAAATCAAAGACCTGTTGGAGACATCCCTTGGAGGTTCTTCTTTGCCTGTCCAGGAAGAGATGGCTGATAAATCGATTCTGGAACAGCTGTTAAAATACACGATCGAAACAAATTATATGGCCGCTTCTGTCTATGGGAACAACAAGGGAAGAATGACCTCAAATCTGGGTTCAGAAGCCACTGCTGTTGCCAGAAAAAAGATAATGGAATTCAAGGGAGATGTAGAAGCCAAAAATGGATAACGTCTCATTTCAGTCTACTCGAAGCCAGAACGCGGTTCGCGGAACCGAGAGTGTTTTGAATGAATTCAAAATGGCTCTGTCTGCGCTCCGAATTTGGTCCTTCGTTGGTATCTGGGCAACCATATTAGTATTCAGTTTTCTATCGGCCCAATTTACTACTCCTGTAGAAAAAGATGCGCTGGTTTGTTTGATAAAATCTCGGTTTCCATCAATCAACGGTAATATCAGCTGTAAGGTTAATGGACAGTTTGAGACTTTCAAATTAAAGACCGCCTTGGAACTCAGTAGGCCGTATTATACAAGCTTTTTTGAGCGCTCTAAAATATTGGGTTCTCTCTCATCTCTGGCTTTCTTTTTTACGCTGGCTGGTTTCTGGTACTTTACTCGAAGAAGAGGAAAACACCTGGTAACAGACACCCATGTAAGGGGCGCTAAAAGAATCTTGGAATCTGAGTTGCGTGAAACCGTTCTGGCTTCCGGCATGGGTAGCGATCTCTCTTTGGGTGGCGTCCCACTGCTGAAAGGCCGCGAAACTGAACACATGGTCATTAGTGGAGCCACAGGCGCAGGAAAAAGCGTGGCCATGAAGGAGCTCATGGATACGGTTCGCAGACGAGAGCAGCCGGCGGTTGTCTATGACACAAGCGGCGAGTTTGTCAGTCAGTATTATCGGGAAGGAATAGATATTATCTTGAACCCGTTCGATGCTCGCAGCCATTCGTGGTCTATTTGGTCAGAGATTCGAGAGCCGTTTGACTACGATACACTCGCTTCGAATTTGATACCAGGTTCCCAAGGAGATGATGTATTTTGGTCAACGGCGGCCAGAACGCTGTTTTCATCGATTGCCAGACGGTTGTACCAAGAAAAAATGCATGAGGATGGGCAGCTATTCTATTATGCCAACACGGCTCAGCTGGGTGAATTGCATAAGTTTCTTCATGGAACTCCAGGTGCAGCGTTGATGGATCCTGCGAGTGAAAAGACGGCTGCAAGCATTCGAGCCACTTTAGCAAATGCCATTCGTATGTGGCCTTATCTGGGTTCGACTAAAGAAAAGAAGCTGTTTTCGATTAGGAATTTTATTGAAAACGAAACCGGTGCAGATGCATGGCTGTTTATCACGTGTAGGGCCGACCAACATGCGCTTTTGAAACCGTTGCTCAGTTGCTGGATTGCACAGGCTGTTACAGCGACCCTGTCTCTTTCTGAGAACAGGGACCGAAAAATATGGTTCTTCTTAGACGAGCTTGCAAGCCTACAGAGGATTGCCATCTCGGATCTTTTAGAACGAGGCAGAAAATATGGGGCAGCTTGCGTTATTGGATTCCAAGCCTTGAGCCAACTTAGAACTATTTATGGGGCCGATGGAGCTTCAACGATTTTGCAAAACTGCAAAACGGGTCTTTTTCTGCAAGCCGTTGATGCAGAGACAGCTAAAGCCGTTTCACAGGCTTGTGGAAATGAAGAAATTTTGGAGACAGGAGAGAGCCAGAGTTTGGGTCTTGATGACCACAGAAATGGTGTGAACCTTAGTAGACGCAGGGTTGTTCGACCAACGGTGATGGATTCAGAGTTTTTGAGAATGCCAAAACTGACCGGTATTTTGAGATTACCTGATGATTACGCAGTCACAAAAATCACACTGAAGCCAAAAGATAGACCTATTTTAGCGCCTGAGTTCGTTAGCGTAGGAAAATCACCATGTTGAGCATGGCCTGCATCAAGAATGCGCTCCAAGCAGCAAACTATTTTGAATCTGAGAACTATTATACAAAGGATTCTGGTCTTGAGGTTAACTATTGGTGGGGAGATGGCGCCAAACGATTGGGGTTGAAAGGTGATGTTGATCCAGAACAATTCCGAAGCGTATTAGAAGGTTATTTGCCGGGTGGGCATCTTCTTGGGCGGGCAACGGTAAAACCTGAAAATCAGCATAAGAGAAAAGAGCGATTTCTTGGGACAGATGCTACATTTTCAGCTCCTAAATCAGTGAGCATAGCAGCTTTAATCCAAGGCGAGACTTGGCTTGTAGATGCTCACCAAAGGGCCGTTTCTAGAGCACTTGAATATGGGCAGAAAAACAGCGCTTTTTCAGTCGGGAAATTGAACGAGAAAAGCATTTTTGTGAAGTCTGACAACCTCTTGGTAGCTTGCTTTACGCACGACACAGCTAGACAGGTAAAAGACAGTCCGATTGACCCACAGCTTCATACGCACGCTGTGATTGTTAACGCGACTCAGCGTGAAGATGGGAGATGGGTAGCAGCCCCAAACACGATTCTGATGCGGGATAAGATGCTGATGGGAGCCATTTATCGGGCTGAGTTGGTGGAAGAGATTCAGGCACGAGGCTATCAGGTTCGAATCACATCAGAGGATGGGCAATTCGAGCTTGTTGGCTATTCAGATGAGCAACTAAGGGCATTTTCACAACGCCGTGTGCAAATAGAAGAGCACATGGCTGAGAAGGGTCTGAACTACACGGCTCAAAATGCCGCACTGGCTGCGCAGACATCTCGGTCTAAGAAGACTGAAATTGATCGAGACGTTGTATTTCAGGAGTGGAAAGAACGGGGCAAAGAGTTAGGTCTAAAGACGCTGAAATTGGGTCGCACTCCATTTTTGAGTGTTCCAGAAGAAGTTTATAAGACCTTGCTGTCGGCAACAGACCATCTTCTTGAAAGAAATTCATTTTTTACGAAGCGAGAGATTTTGAAGCTATCAATGCAACGTCTCGTTGGTGTAGCAACCATTGATAATCTTGAGCGTGCTTTCGATAGAGCCATTCAATCTAAAGACCTTGTTGAAAATAATGAAAACCAATTCACGAGTTTGAAAACAATTTATGCCGAATTGGAAAACAAAATGGCTTTAAGACGTGGCCTGAATGCTGTTGAACCTGTTTTAAGCAGAAATGAGGTGGACATTTCTGTTAGCGGGAAAGGTCTCTCGGTTGGTCAGGTTGACTCGATTGCCCTTTTGTCCAGTACCTCTCGCTATGCGGTGGTGCAGGGCTACGCAGGGACAGGGAAAACCACCATGCTAAATGTGGTTAAAGAGCTGGCAGAGTCGAAAGGTTTTGAGGTTCGTGGTTTCGCCCCAAGTGCTGCAGCTGCTGATGTCTTGAGGAAAGAGACGGGCATGGCCAGTCAGACTCTGGCTTCGCACTTGATTGAGATGAGGCGTAACCAGGGTGCTGAACCAAGCAACAAGAAAAGCATCTGGATTGTAGATGAATCTTCTATGATTTCGACCAAAGCCATGAACGAGCTTTTAAAAGGTGCTGAACGACAGCAAGCACGGGTCTGGTTTGTGGGTGACAAGCAGCAGCTTAGCAGTATTGAGGCCGGGAACCCATTCTCTCAAATACAAAAAGAGGGTGTCCCCATTGCTGAGATGAAAGAGATTCATCGCCAAAAGAATGAAAATTTGAAGGCTGCCGTCATGGACGTTATTGAAGGGCGGGTTGAAGATTCACTCAAAAAGTTATCGGTTCATGGGGTTACGGATGATGGGTTAGGTGGACCTATTGAAAGAGTTTTGCCGGATCTTAGAGAAATCAAGAACCGAGAGCAACGTCTTCAGGCAATGGTTCAGGAATACTTTCTTCCGGAAAAAGATCGTGGCAAAACTTTGGTTGTTACGATTACCAATGAAGATAAGAGATATCTAAATCATGAGATTCGCAACGTATTGAAAGAGAAAAATGAACTTCAAGGCCCGAGCCTGATGGCTGAAACACTTTCGAGCAAGAACCTGACTCGAGATGAGAAAAAACGCCTCTCGAGCTATTCAGAGGGCTTCATTGTTCGATTTAACCGAGACTATAAGTCTGTTGGGGTGGACTCAGGTTCTTACTATCGGGTTGCCTCTGTTGACTATCAATCTGGTTCTGTCGCTTTGGAGTCACTGTCCGATTCTCAGCCTGTACAATGGAAACCATCCAGGATGACCAAGGTCGAGGTTTATAATCAAGTTCAAACGAGAGAACTTCAAGCTGGCGATACGATTCGGTGGGCTAGGAACGATAAAGACACAGGCTTTAAAAACGGTGACGTGATGCAGGTTGTGAGCGTTAATTCTGATTCTCGCCACATATTGGTTGAGGGTGATGACAAAAAGCAGGTTACGGTCGATTTGACGAAAAAACGGCACTGGGACCATGGGTACTGTTCGACCGTGCATGCGGCTCAGGGCCAAACATGCGACCGAGTGATTGCTCATTTCGATACAGCTCACGCTCAATTGCTGAGCCTGGAAAGCTATTATGTTGCGCTTTCAAGAGGAAAGCATGAAGCGAAAATTTTTACAAATGATGTTCAAAAGTTGCCAAAACTGCTCAGGGTCAGCAGAGCTCAAAAAAATGTCTTAGACCCAGCGTCACAAGAGAGAGGAATGGAACGATGATTCAAAAAAGGAGAATGAAGAGATGAAACGTTTTCTAATAGCTGCCAATTTGTTTTTACTGTCTACCTATGTCTTTGCTGCGGGTGTTGGCGGCATGGATAGGTTTACTGGCCTTGTTGATACGGCTTGCAAGTGGCTTCAAGGTATTGGGCTTGCAATGGCCATGGGCGGATTTGTGCTGGCTGGGATGCGATTTTTAAGTGGTGAGCATGATGCAAAAGAAAAAGTTAAATCGGCTTTAATTGGTTCCTGTATTATTGCCGGTGCCTCCATTATTATTGGTTTTATCAAAAGTGCTTTAATCTAGGATCCTGTGCCATGCTAAGACAAACACCCGTCTATCGTAATCTAGAATATCGATGGCGGATATTCGGGCGTATCGATTTACTAGATGCCATGGTCTGCGGTTTTTCTGGGTTGATAACAGAATTTTTGTGCTTTCTATTTGGGTGTAATATGGCTTGGGGGTTAGCTGTTGCAGCCTCCTCTTTTGC
>JBAXMC010000087.1:0-7484 GCA_037134495.1 Myxococcaceae bacterium | reverse complement strand
ACCTAATCCTTTTTTCCCAGGCATACGCGGGCGCAAAGGGCACGGGCAGGCCTGGGAAAAAAGGATTAGATCAAGTCAAAACAGAACTCGATTGCCTTTACAAAACCGAGATTGTCGCCGAAAATTCTAGTAATAAGTGCCTCCTGCGTTTCGATTTTCTGGTTCACTTCTCCAGCTCATATCTGTTTGTTTTAGATTGGGTAATGCAAAAAATCCTGCGAATATTCTATGATAAAGTTCTTCCTCATCCGTTACATTTCGTAATCCTCCGGCGATTTGAGCAAAACAACTTTCGAATGTTGGCCTGCCAGAATGGCCATCGAACATTTTAAACATTTCACGAAAGGTTCTACCATAGAGTTTGAGTTGATGTTGTGCGGCTGGGGTTAATTCTGGAGTAAGCGTAAGTAGGTAAATCTTGCAGCGATTCTCGTGGCGTTTGTTTAAGTCGACGAGTAAATTGGCTTCTTTTAACTCCTTCAAAGCTCTCCCAATTGTCCTACGAGAACATCCGAAGAGTTCGGCCAGCATTTGTTGCCGGATTGGAAACTCTGGAGTTATTTGCTCTTGCATCCAAGTTAAGATTTTTTGTGCTCTTATCGACATAACTATCCCCTCTGTCAGAATTTGACAGTTTGAGGCCGAAACAATATGAGTGTTTTCGGCCGTAATACGCTGCCATTCTCTCCGTGATCGTCAAATTTTGGAGAGGATGGCTTATTGCATGTGCACCATGCACATATACGCGAAAAGCCTAAAACAAATCGATTTTGAAAAGCCAGCGAAAATTTTATATTTTCAACAAACAACTAAAATTTGAACCGAAGGCCCTGGATTGATTTTTTTCTTAAATAGAATATAAAAATAAACATGTCTAAATTCGTTTTATTTGTGCTGGTTTGTGCTTCTCTTTTGGCTGAGCCCAGCGCGACAGATAGATACTTGGGCTATACTGCTGAGCTGCTGGAACAAAAGCATCTGGGTGATGAGCACTTGTTGCTGATGATTGATGCAGCAGGGAAGGGGCAAGCGGTTAACCCGATTCAAGAAAGCGAAGCCCAGGTGAGTATTACTCACCAAGTGGCCAAGCAAGCTTTTGCGTATATTCTTGAAGAGCCGATTGAGCTCGAACGAATCGCTCCCTGGGCAACTGAACGCCTCAGTCAAGAAGCGCGGGAACGTGATCAGAAGAAGAAAAAACAGGAAGAAACAAAACTGCCCTGGAAGGATCAAAAAAGATCTGGGTTGTCTGTTGGCCAGTCTCTCGCTTGTGCTGTGAAAGCAGATAATACTGTTTTATGTTGGAAGAGTGATTATGGGGACTACAGCAGCGTTCCAGCAGATTTAGGACCTGTTCAAAGCATATCTGTGGGTGGTCATTGTGCTTGTGCTGTGAAAGCAGATGGACGTGTTTTCTGTTGGGGAGAAAAGCGCTCTATCAAGTCTGCTCTCCCGTTGGATTTAGGCGTGGTGCAAACCGTGTCTTCGGAATACTCGACTAGCTGTGCGCTGAAAACAGATGGCTTGGTTCAGTGTTGGGGAGATAATCGTTGGCGTCCAGAAGAAGTTCAACCCGATTTGGGTTTGGTTCGCAGTATTTCTGGAGGCTGGTTTTACGGTTGCGCTGTAAAGATCGACGGGCGCGTCCAATGTTGGGGAAATAATAATTTCGGTGGCACCGAAGTCCCGTCCGACTTAGGCATAGTTCTAAGTGTATCTGTAGGTGGATTTCATGCTTGTGCTATAAAAGCAGATATGCATTTGCAGTGCTGGGGATATAATGCTCATGCTCAAAGTACGGTTCCGCCTGATTTAGGACCTGTGCACAGTATATCTCTGGGTGAACATTACACTTGCGCCGTGAAAGCGGATGGTTTTCTTAGGTGTTGGGGAGACAATTTCAAGGGACAAAGTACGGTTCCATCTGATTTAGGTTCGGTTCAAAGTGTATCTGCAGGAAGTGCGTATGTCTGTGCGGCGAAGACTTCTGGGCTTCTGCAGTGTTGGGGAGATGACCGGTTTGGTCAGCTCAATTTTCCTAAAGGCCTGATTGTAGCAGTGGACTGATTCTGGCCTGTTGACATTAATTGCAATTGTATGTATAATGTACATATGAATGAGCTGCGGTTCGAATGGGATGATTCGAAGAGTCAAAGCAATGCCAAAAAACATGGCGTTTCGTTTGAAGAAGCACAAGCTGTTTTCTATGATGAACACGCGATTCAGTTTTATGATCCGGATCACTCTGAGGGTGAAGATAGATTCATTATGCTGGGGATTAGTTTCAAACTTCGTGTTTTAGTGGTTTGTCATTGCCATCGAGAAAACGATGATGTGATTCGAATTATTTAGGCTAGAAAGGCTACTAAGAATGAAACAGAAAACTATAGAAGGTGATACTATGAGAACAAATTATGATTTTTCAGAAATGAAAGGCGAAAAAAATCCTTATGTCTCTCGTCTCAAACAACCTATTACTATTCGTTTAGACAAGGGGACTATCTCTTATTTTAAAGATTTAGCGACCGAAGTGGGCATGCCTTATCAAAATCTGATTAACTTATTTTTGCGAGACTGTGCCTCTCAGCATAAGAAAATCGAGCTTAATTGGGTGTAATTTGCGGCAGCCGTCCAATCGCGTCGTCTATAACTTCTCGAGTTGTTTCCGGGCACAGAGAAAATCTAATCGTTGCTCTTGCTTCTTCGGGAGTCAGCCCCAAAGACATTAAGCTTGGACTGGGTTCAGGTGCCAACGCACTGCAGGCCGATCCAAAACCAACACAGATACCAATGCCGTCGATTAAAATTCTCAAAGCTTCTCCATCAACGCCTGTCAATGTAATCGCGCTGGTATTGGGTAGTCTGGAGCCTGTAGTTGGAGTTCTGCGCGCAAAGGGCCAAGCTTTTAAGAGCGTTTGTTCGAGATAATCTCTGAGCGGCTCTAGTGCTTGGTTAGCTGCGCGCATGGCTTCTATTTCAGCTGCAGCAGCTCCAAAAGCGACAATCAAATTCAGCGCTTCTGTTCCGGGTCTTAAATTGCCTTCTTGGCCGCCTCCGGTCCAAGGAGCTCTTAACGCTTTCGCACGATTGCGCATCAAAACAGCTCCAACACCGGGGAATCCGCCGATTTTATGAGCTGAACAGACGAGTGCGTCGATGCATGTTGGTAAAGGGGGCAGGCGACCCATGGTTTGAGAAATATCGGAGACTAAAATCGCTTCTGGTTTCGCACGGGCAATTAAATCATCCCAGTCTGTAATCAATCCTGTTTCGTTATGAGCGGCTGTTGCAAAAATAATATCCGCTTGTTCTGGTTTAAGAACTTTTTCGCATTTTTCCAAAGGCTTAGCCAAAGAAGGGTGTTCTAAGCTTGTAGACCAAACTTTTAGATTGCCGGTTGCGAGTACTGCATCCACCAACCATCGGTTGCCTTCACTGGCTCCGGAAGTAAAAAAAACTTCTTTTTCTGATCCGCCCATTGCCTGTGCGATCGCGGCTCGCGCTGTATCCATGCGGCGTCTGCTCATGCGCCCGAGTTGATGAGGTGACGATGGGTTTCCGCTCAAATCAAGGCTAGCTATCAAAGCGTCTTTGGCGGCCTTTGTGGCAGGCAGAGAGGCATTTGCATCTAGGTTTAGAATATGCATAATCGAATCTTGATGAGCAAACGCCAAAAAATCAACCTGCTGACCTGCTCTTTTTGCAGTAAAACTCAGCGAGAGGTCCGAAAACTCATCGCAGGGCCTCAAGTTTACATCTGTAATGAGTGTGTTGTCCTGTGCGATGGCATCATTCATGAAGAGTCGAAACCTGCTAAAATCGACCAGATTCTTTTACCGACTCCTCATGAGATCAAAGCTTTTCTAGATTCTTATGTGATCGGTCAAGAAGAAGCCAAAAAAGTGCTTTCTGTGGCCGTTTATAATCATTACAAGCGCGTCAATCACCAAGAAGACTCGCAGGCTGTTGAACTCCAAAAGAGTAATATTTTGCTCATGGGGCCTACAGGTACGGGCAAGACTTTGCTCGCTCAAAGTTTGGCGAGACTTCTCAAAGTCCCTTTTTGTGTTGCTGATGCAACCACTTTAACAGAAGCCGGCTATGTGGGTGAAGATGTCGAAAATATTTTACTACACCTGATCTCTGCTGCGAACGGCGATGTTTCTAAAGCTCAAAAAGGCATTGTCTATATTGACGAAATAGACAAGATCGCACGCCGAAGCGAAGGCAGAAGCGCTGTTCGTGATGTTTCAGGAGAAGGCGTTCAACAAGCTTTATTAAAACTCATCGAAGGCAGCAAGATTACGCTATCAGCAAAAGGTGCGAAGAAATTCGGCCAAGCTGATTCAGGTATGCAAGTTGACACCCGTAATATTCTGTTTATTTGTGGTGGTGCTTTCGTCGGTCTCGATGCTATTATTAAAAAACGCATCGGTCGTCAACAAATCGGCTTTGAATCGAAAATAAAGTCAACCGAACATTCTTTAAGCGAAGTTTCCACAGAAGACATGATCTTGTTTGGTTTGATTCCAGAATTTATCGGTCGCTTGCCTGTGGTCAGTACGCTCTTAGACGTAACTGAAGATGACTTGTTGCAAATTCTTCAAAAGCCGAAAAACGCTTTGGTGAAGCAATATCAAAAACTTTTTGCGATGGAGCAAGTACAGCTTAAATTTACAGAGAGTGCTCTCAAAGCTGTAGCCAAACAAGCGATTACGCGTAAAAGCGGTGCTAGGGGTCTGCGTGCTGTTTTGGAAGACGCCATGTTGGACGTTATGTACCAGGCGCCGTTTTTAGAAGGCCTTCAAGTCTGTACGATTACAGAAGAAGTCGTTTTGGCAGGGGCTGAGCCGATCCTTGAATTTGGATCGACGATGAGTGAGCTTCAGGCTACAGGTTGAGTTTTATTTCGAACCACCCCCAAATCCAAGAAATCCAAAAAAACCTCTAGGTTGTGGTATCGCTACTGGAGGAGCTGTTTCGGTTTCTTCTTCGTCTGGCCTGAAGACAACTTGTGTGTATCCCTCTGCTCTGTCTATACGTTCAATCTGCTCTTGCTCATGAGCAAGTCTTCGTTGTTCGATTCTTGCCAAGGCAATCATGGTTTGAATGGGCTGATTCTGATTTCTAAACACTCCTGCTCTCTGATCTAGAAAGCCTATGAACTCTTGTATGGCGCTGATACGAATTTCTATGGGAAGTGTTGGGTCGTAAACTTTAGTTAATAGTTTTGGTTTGTTTCGTTTTTCTTTATCTTTCCCGAAAGCATCAAAATAGTCCTTGAATTCATTGATAGCGTCAGCTTCTGTGAGTTGTTGCAGATTGGTGAGATTGGCCCACAAAGTTCCAGAACCTAACAAAATGCTTGAGAGTAGAACTATCTTTATTTTTCTCATGAAATCTCCTTAAACGGGTATTTTGAAATCCAATTTTTCTCTAAGAGGTCGGCTGCTGAAGTGGGTCTACAGAAATAATAACCTTGTCCATAATCAATGCTCATGGCTTTAGCGGCTTCAAGCTCTGACTCGGTCTCGATGTTTTCTAAAATAGTCTTAATATTTAGTTTTCTCGCAATCTCTGTGGTCGCTGAAAGTAAAACTTGTTTGATATTATCTGACTGTAAATCTCGGCAAAAGACACCCGCGATTTTCAAGTAAGTTGGTTTTAAGTCGTAGAGCCATTGGAGATTTGCAAACCCAGTTCCAAAGTCATCAAGAGCCATTTCAAAGCCCATGTTGCGCAAGATTTCTAGATTTCCCAGAAAAGTTTTTAGATTTAAGATGCTTTGTTGTTCTGTGAGTTCAAAGACAATCTGAGAGGGTTTTAAATCGGCTTCTTGGGTGAGTTCTAATAGCTTTTCAACAAAAAGAGGATGAGTCATTGACCTGGGTCTTAAATTAACAAAAAGCTTATTTAAACCTGGTATTTGCTTGGCTTCTTTGAAAGCAGCTTTGATGCAAAATAAGTCTGTTTCTAGTAAATGCTCTTTGCGGGCGGCATAAGCAAAGAGAGTCTCAGGGTTCCACAATGGCAAATCTCTAGGAGCCCTTGCAAGGCTCTCAAGCCCGAGAGTATGAGCAGGGTTGCTTTTCAAACTGACAATAGGTTGTAACTGAGCAGCTACTTGATATTTGGACAAGAAATCTTCTAAGCGTTCAAAATGCTGAATCAAACCGTTGTTTTGGTTTTTCGTCGGAGCTTCCAGTTCTAGGCGCTCTAGGATAATCTGAACGCCTGCTTTTTCAGCCTGGCGACAAATAAATTGGTCGCAGCCTTCTGCGAGACCTACTAAAACAGTGTCTGGAAAGTTGATCGCCACATGTTGGACGATTTGGAGACCCATGGGCAAATCTACGATCAAAATGCTGATAGGGCCTTGTGATAATAGAGCTTCAACAGCTTCTGGCTCATCGCAGGTGACTACTTCAGAACCTTCCTGACTCATGATCCCAGCGAGCTTTTGGCTTACAGACATGTCTTTAATGACGAGAACGATTCGTTGAAGATCTTGTCTCACAGGGCCGGAGTCGACCACAAAAGAGGGGTATTTACAAGCCTTTCAGTTCCCTTAAGCGATCTTTGAAGAATTGCTCCTCAGGAGCACCAGCTACGGCCGTCTCGTAGAGTTTGATTGCGAGAGCTGTTTGATTGTCTGCGATGAGATATTGGGCTAGAGCGACATAGGCTGGAAAAAACAAGGAAAAATCTTTGATGCATTTGAACAAAGTCATAATGGCTTCGCTGTGTTTGCCTTGCAGCGTTTCGATCTGAGCCAGTTCATAAATCGCAAATGGATTAAAAGGGTTGATGTGCAAAGATTTCCGAATGGCTTCTTCGGCAGCTTTGGGTCTGCCCATGGCCCTGAGAACTTCTGCTAGGTTGTAAAAAAGAACTGGGTCTCTGGGCATGCTGTGAGCCGCTGTTGCTAATGCACTCAAAGCTTTTTCAAAATCACCCGTTTGAGTGTAATAAATTCCCTCTAAAGCGATTAACAGTGGGTAATTTTTGAGGTGCTTTCGAGCATGATTAATATTCTTTTCAGTTGCTTGAAGATCGTTGACTTGTAAATTTTCTTTGATTTTTTTTATTTCAGGTTTCATCTTGTAATCCTAATATATTACCAGCCCGAGAACATATTCTTGATTCCTTGCCAAGTTTTCTTGGGGCTAATCGCTAGCCCAGCAATCACAGTCCCCAAAATAGCTACACCTGCTACCGCGAACCCAATAGGGTCAGCGGAGTCTGCCCCTGCTTCCGCTTCTGTAGCTAAAGCTGTTCCAATTGTTCCTGCTCCTGCTGCATCAGTTGCTCCTGCTGTTGTTGCTGTCACTGCTGCTGTTGTTTCAGTGGTTACAGCTGTTTCCGCAGCTCCTGCTGCTCTAGCTGCGATCATAGCCCCTGATACTAATTGCTGTTGAGCAGCAATTGTTACGGCCAATGGGGCATCCTCGGAAGCGATCTCATCTTTGTTATGAATCCCTTGC
>JBAXMC010000086.1:0-7826 GCA_037134495.1 Myxococcaceae bacterium | reverse complement strand
ATTTTTTTACTCTGAACTCAAGATAATTTTTGAAAATGTTGGAGATTTACCATGACTAGAATCAATATTTTGGCTTTTAAAATTCTTTTTTTGTCCTCTGTTGTCCATGCTGAAGTTGCATTTGCGCCTTCGGGCTCCGTGCCAGTGTTCAGACTCTCAATGAATTCACTTGCGAGTGTACGTTCTGGTGTTTTGGATTGCTTAGTACCATCCGCCCTCTTGTATAAGTTTAGGCAGTTGTTTCAGAAAGGTGCACAACAAGAAACAGAGATTAAAAAAGAAGCGAATCGTCGAGAAAAAGGTGTAGACATCATCTTGAAACGCGAAAAGTCTTACGTTGAACTCCGAGATGAAAGAGACCGAAGAATTAAAGAATTGAAAGAAAAGATCTTTAATACTAATTCAGGATCGATACTGCAGAAAAATGAGCTTTCTAAGCAAGAGATTTGGCAAGAGTTGTATGATCTTCAAACTAAGCCTCTAGTAGCAGAGTCAGAAAACGACGACCAGCTTGTTTCTGTTGTTGCTTCCGATTTAAACCCGGATATTCTTGAACAACCTGTTAAAATCGGCTCCTGGTTTAGCCCTCAAGGTTGGGTAGCTCCTGTTGTTGGTGTAGAGTCGACAGAGCCTGTGGGAGATGTACCTGAAGATTTCAACTGTCCTATTACTTCAGAGGTGATGCAGGAACCTGTTATCGCAGCGGATGGTTTTTCGTACGAACGAGTCGCAATTCAGCGTTGGATTGACCAAAACAGAGCTGGTGGTAGAGTGAATAGTCCTAAAACAAATGTTCCATTGGCTCATTTGAACTTGACACCCAATTTGACGTTAAGAAATATGATTCGAGATTCTAGGATTCGTCGAATAAAAGCCTCTGAAGCTGCGTCTGCATCTGCTTCTTCAGAGCCTGTCTGTGTGCGCACCCTTGCTTGCGCTGCTGTTAAACCCGACCAGGATATAGAACTTAAAGACGTTACTGGTCTTGAATGGGAGCTTACTCGTAGAGAGACTCGGAAAATGAGTTTTCAGCAAGCGTTGGATTATGCTGTCAGCAGAGCAGCAGAGGGTTGGCGTTTACCAACGATTTGGGAACTTTATACACTGTATCGCCAGAAAAACGTTCTGGGCGATGGTTTGGATTCGGATTGGTTCTGGTCAGATACTCCGTTCTTTCGCCGTCAGGATCTCATTTGGAACCTCAATTTCGTCGATGGCAATCTCAACTACTACGGCCACTATAACGGCCACCATGTTCTGTTGGTGCGTTCAAACTTTTGAGACAAGATGTTTTGGATCAAACAATCAGCTTAAAAGCTAGTTCCAAAGCCTGGTTTGCCTTTTATCTTTTTTGTTTCGGAATTTTCACCGCTTCTTTATTCACTTTATTAGCCAGTGTTTTTCTAGCAGGTGAGGCGCAAGAAGGAGAACATAGAAAAATTTATCAAAAAAAATCTCAGTATGCCTTAGCAATTAGTGTCATCAGCGGCGCTAGTGTATTTCTCACATCGCTTCTTTAGAGAAATGGGTTCGCCGAATCTTTTTTTACCAATTTAGTCAGCTTATCTCCCTTGCTACTAGCAACTATCTTGCTTTTTGTGCAGTGGAGCTATATGAAGGGAGGACTCACAAATCGCATGCGCGTTGTGTGGGACTCGCTCTTATCTTTACTACATTAGGATTTTTGTGGGTGATTTTCAAGAAACAAATTTTTTAATGGAACTTTCGTTTTGAATTACTCTCTATCTGTATCTGACATGCATCGTGATCTTAATGCTATAAAACAACTTGTTTATGATCCGAATGGTTATAAACTTTCTGATTATAAAAAAGAACACGAGAGCAAAGAATATGGAGCATGTTCATTCCAATTGAATGAATCTCAATGCATCTTTCGTGTTGCGAAAATAACTCCGATAAAAGTAGGACAATTTGTCGCTGTGTGGAAACGCATAGGTAAAAGTCTTCCGCAATCTTATGACTCTAAAGATGGCGTCGATTTTTTTGTGATTAGTACACGTGATGGAAATCATTTCGGACAATTTATTTTTCCGAAATCTGTTTTATGTGAGCGAAAGATCATGTCCACAAATGGGAAGAGGGGCAAAACGGGGATGCGTGTTTATCCACCTTGGGTGAAAACAACAAACAAACAGGCGATCAAAACTTAAGCTTGGCAAGTGAAATATTTTTTAGAAATACCTTCTGACAAAACGCTTGATCAAAAACGCTGTCACACTTTATTTATTAGAGCCTGAATTTCTGAATTTATTCAGCAAGGACAATTTTAAACTTTGCTTTTAGCCCCGCTTGTTTGGCAGTCTGATCACGAGCTTGCTGAGCTTTGATAGCAAAATCTTTCTTTTTTCGATTTTGCTCTTCTATAATAATTTTTTCTATCTTTAATTTTTCCTTCAAGAAACGAATGATGCATAAAAGCAAGAAATAGATTTCTGCGCTGATACGCTGATTGTGCAAGAGTACTTTCACACCACTTTTCTATCGACACTAGAGCTTGTGAATCAGAATTCATCGCATCCAATAAAGGGATAAAGCCTGTCAATCCAAGCTTTTCATAGTTCTGAAAAAAGGCGCCTGATATTTTGAGAGTTCTTTTGTTTAATGTTTTTTACTTCTAACCTATCACTCCTCGATGTTCCTTATGAGAATTTTGAACCAAACCATCAACAAATTCAGAAAATAATTCTGCAAGTTGAGAAGCAAGAACGTTGTCAACAGAACGAGATAGCATTTCCAAAAATTTTTGCGTAGATGTGTTGCAGATAACGCTTCCAATTATTTTAAGCCTTTACACATCTGTAAAAAGCCGCCAAAACTACCCTCTCTGTCTTTAAACAACAAGCTTTGCTCTTGCGTAGATTTTGCAAATAGAAAGGTATAAGTAGAATCATCTCATTTTTGTCAGGTTATATTTTATGAGCATCAGCATTTTTATCTGCTCTATTACTACGGCTGAACCAAGTTTTTCGGGCCAACAGAGCTTACTGCCAGTAATATATAGTGCATCCCAAATTTCAGACAACTAGCTAAGCTCCCTTTTCGGTTCAAAAGGAAGTGACAAAATGGGAGATTCTAGAAAAAAGATTGATGGGGCTTTAAAAGCCAAAATTGCTTTAGAAGCCTACAAGGGAGAGAAAACTTATGCAGAGCTTGGAGCCCTTTTCAGTGTTCATCCAAAGATGATTCAGATTTGGAAAAAACAGCTTTTAGAGGGCACTCCATCTTTGTTTAACAGAAAAGCGGCTCAGATGGCCAGAAGCAAGGATGATTTAAGCGATGAACTTTACAAGCAGATAGGGCAGCTTAAAGTTGAACTAGACTGGCTTAAAAAAAAAGCTGCTTTGTTACACTGAAGATAGGCGGCGTTATGTGGAACTCAATCATGAATCGATTAGCATTTCCCGTCAGTGTGAGTTGTTGGGGCTTAACCGTTCCATGCTGTATTATCAGCCAACTGGTTTTAATAGTTACACGCTTCAGCTTATGCGACGACTGGATGAGGTTTATACCGAGCATCCTTATTATGGGGTTCGTCGTATGACAGCTTGTTTACAACGTGAAGGGCACTTGGTGAATGAGAAACGTATTAGACGACTTCTACGATTTCTGTGCTTAGAAGCGATCTATGCAAAACCGAATTTGAGTAAGCCCAATAGGGACCATAAGATTTACCCGTATCTTTTGAGAGACCTGGAAATTGTTCGTAGTAACCAAGTATTCAGTGCTGACATTACCTATATTCGACTGGCACATGGATTTGTTTATCTGATGGGCATTATCGACTGGTTTAGTCGGTATGTATTGGATTGGCAGCTTAGTGTGTCCTTAGAAGATGATTTTTGCGTAGAAACTTTATTAAGAGTTTTGAGCAAGAAGAAACCAGATATTTTTAATGTCGACCAAGGTGTTACGTCCCACATAATCGGTGACACTTTTGAGGGGGTAAATCCCAGATAATCGGTGACAGTCCTAAAGCCTTGAACATGGTGAATTGGGATAAGTCATTCCCAGGTAATCGGTGACAAGAGTAAAAGGGCTATTCCCAGCAAAACGGTGACGCTTGTTCATGTGATTAAAACTTTGTCCTGGAGGATGAAGTTTTGAAAAACATAACGAAGAGGCGTCTAATGGACAGAAAAATTGTAGAATTATTAGTAGAAGGTAAAAGTGTTCGAGAAATTCGAGAACAATTACGTGTAGGCAGTGGCAGGCTGGCGAAGGTAACAGCTTTAGCTGCAGCGATGGGATATTTGGATAAAAGTGTTCCGATTCCAGCTTATCCAGCTCTGCTTTTTCCAGACCGAGTTGATAAAAGAGCTCAGCGTGGTTCCGAGGCCGACGAGGAGCTCTTAAAAAAACAAGATTGGATTTTGGAACGCTTACAAGCGGGATGGCAACCTATCACCATCTATGAAGAGCTCAATATCCCGATCACACGCTCCAGTTTTTATCGATTTCTCCATCGTCATGAGAAGTTTCAGTTAAAAATCAAGTTCAAGCGGGTTATTCCAGAAATTGTTCATCTTCCAGCAGAGGCGTTGCTTTTGGATTGGGGAAAAGTGTTGGATTTTATAGAACCCAGTACTGGCAAGAAAAAGACTCTGTGGGCCTTTGTGGGCATCTTAGGTTTCTCGCGCTACGTGATTGTGAGACTGGTCTTAACTAATGCTCTAGAAACCACTCTAAATGTCCTGGAAAGCATATTCAGAGAGCTGGGAGGAGTTCCACAGAAATTGACCAGCGATAATCCAAAATGCTTTGCCTTAAAAGCTTGTAAGTATGAACCCCTCTTAAACCCTGGATTGGAGCTGTTTTTAGCTCATTATCAAGTTCAAATGGAATGTTTGCCACCCAGAGAGCCTCAGAAAAAAGGCAAAGTTGAACGAATGGTGCCGTATGTTAGAAGGCTGTTTCAAGCACATGGAGATTGGCGAGGGATAGAGGAAGCACAAGCCTATTTGGATGCCAAATTGGAGCTGGGCAATCTGAGAATACATGGCACCACTCGCAAAAAGCCTTTGGAAGAGTTCAAAGAAGTTGAGCAAGCCCATCTAAAGCCTCTCCCTGCTTTGGCTTATGAAAAACTTGAATACAGCGAGGCCACAGTACGACAAGATGGCCATGTTCGATTTCAAAATAAGTATTACTCTTTGGAAGAAAAATACATTGATGAAGAAGTTTTTATCCTAGCTTCAAAAACCCTGATTTCCATTTATTACCGAGGAAAACTGATTGAAACACATCAACGCCTCGAAGACGCTTATATGAGCAAAAGTACCAAGTCTCACCACCTCAAGCCATGGGAGCAAGCGATGCAAGAACACTCTCACTATTTAAAACGAGCGGCTAAACTGGGTCCTGACGTAGAACGTATGATTTTAATCATTCTTCAACAAGGAAATGGCTTTATAGATACGCGAAAAATCTGGGGTATCTTGAGCTTTGATAAAAAGTACACGGCTCAAGCTATCAACTTGGCTTGCCAGAAATCTTTATCTCGCGGCGAGCATGGTTATCGAGCGGTGCAAATGTTTTTAAACATACAAAACCCTCCTGTCCACAGTAAAAAAGCTTCTCCCAAAACCCCCTCTAAAGGGGTTGTAAATAACAAATTCGTTCGGCCTCTGTCCGATTATGCTCAGAGTATCGAGGAATAAAGTCAATAAATGAAAAGGAAAATAAAATTATGTCACTAGAAATTGTCAAACAACAACTCAAGCAAGTGCGTCTCTGGCACGCTTCTCGAGAGATAGAATCTGTCCTGGAAAAGCATGAAAAAGCCGTTAATCTGGCTTGGGTATCCGAGTTGCTACAACGAGAAATCGACTCCAGAAAAGAAAATGCCGTCAAGCTTCGAATCAAGAAAGCTGGTTTTCCCGAACTAACCAGCTTGGAAAACTTTGACTGGGGCTTTAATCCGGACATTGGCGAGGATAAAATCCGAGAGCTGGCGGACTTAAAGTTCATTGAAGAGCATCTTATTGCTCTTTTTCTAGGGCCTCCAGGAGTTGGAAAAACTCATGTTGCCTTAGCGTTAGGAACACTGGCTGTTCAAAGAGGCTATACAGTTTATTGGGCTTCTGCGAAGAAACTAGCTCGTCAAATCTCGATGTATCGACAAAGAAACCAGCTGGATCTTTTCTTCAAAAAAGTACTCAGTGCCAAATTATGGGTCATTGACGACTGGGGTGTCATATCCATGGAACGAGAAATTGCAGAAGAAATCTTTGACTTATTAGATCGGCGAAAACATCAGGCAGCCATGATATTGACCAGCAATCGAGATGTAAGCGAATGGGGAGAAGTTTTCCCAGACCCAGTGATTGCGAATGCTACCATTGACCGAATTTTTGACCGGGCGAAGATAGTACTATTTAAAGGTCAGAGTTATCGGCTTAAAGGTCGTATCAAAAATAGGGATGGGGGAATTGACAATGCATTGAATTAACTTTAGGAAAAAAACAGCAGAACAGGTGTCACCGTTTATGTGAGACGGAGGTGTCACCGATTATCTGGGACGTGACACTCTATTCCTTGCCATTCTCCATGTGCTTGAAATAGTCTTCTGACATAGGGCATCATCCGTTCAACTTTGCCTTTTTTCTGAGGGTCCCTTGGAGGTAAGCATTCCATTTGAACTTGATAATGGGGCATCAATAGCAGTGGTAAATGGTACTCTTAGCTGCTCGTGATTATCTGGGATTTACTCCCCTGAATTCGCTCCTGAATATGTGGGACGTAACATTCAAATAGAATTCGCGGAGGTCTTGTCATATCCAGCGAATGGGATGTTCAAAAACAGGTCTCAACTTGTGACTTGTGATACCAGGCACCTTTTGACGCCGTTTTTTTTCAAACAATTTGACAGAAAGGACACTTTTCTTGCTAAACTTTTCTATAGACGGGTTGTTGCCGCTATCCATTTCGCACGCAACGAACATAAATTTGGCCAGGAGGACCGTACTCGTCTAGGCTCCCGTAGCCGAAGTAGATGCCCCATCCATTAGCCGGACTAGTCGCCCACGGGGTAGATGACCAATACCAATTCACCCGCTCTCCCGAAAATACAGAATCCATAATTAAAGAATTCTGGGAGACGCTGTAGTCGACAAGAGTCTGAAGCTCTTTGATTGTAGGAAGGCGCCAGTTTGAAGTGAAGCCACCGAGGATCAGGCTACTGCAGTAACCTGCCGCACCAGACTGAGTATAAGTAGTTGCAGGGGCTAGCTTCTGCCAAGTGAGTCCAGTAACACTGTCAATAACAGTTCCGGTGTTTCTACCTGTCCCAACAATATAGCGAATGCTTAGTGGTAATTTGTAACAAGAACGCACACAACGAACAAGACTGCTTGTGCCAGTTGTTTGACTGTAAGTTCGAGCATAGCCAGAAAAAAAGAGATACCAAGAATAGCTGGCCATCCCAATATCAGAAGAAGCTGACCAAAAATTTGAAGCTGGCATACTTGGAAAGGCAGTTGTATTGACATAAGGGCTTCTTGCTGTATAATCCACCAATGTCCCCAGCTCTCCAATATTCGGAACTCGCCAGCCGCTTAAACTGCCGGTTGTTTGATTCGCACAATATCTTTGAGCATCGGTCCAATTCATGGCTGTTGTACTAGCATTTTGTTGCCACTGAATGCCTGTGAATGAATCAGTTACGATTCCATTCGAAACAATGTATCGATTCGTTTGATTCGTGGCATCGGCGTAGACACCTGTGCTTGCGTTCCAGGCAGCTAATAGACCCGTGGTAGGTGGTACAGAGCAAGCGACGCAGCGAGCAAAAATATTCGTGCCAATGC
>JBAXMC010000085.1:0-8011 GCA_037134495.1 Myxococcaceae bacterium | reverse complement strand
TTTTTTGTTGCTCAGCAAGGGCCTCAAAGATAATATTATTGAAAACTCTTAGTTGACTGATTTGGTTTTCAAAAAATCCAGTTAGACGGAATATCTCTTGGTTAAATCCTGTGAATAAAAATTGTTCTCTGTTGATCAGCAAGAATAAGTCAACAATAATCGATGGAATCCAAATGGCGTTTTCTGAATTATGTGACATGAAAGTTGCAGGCAAGATTCTCTGAAACTCTGATAAAAGCGGTCGATTTAGAGATTTAAAATCCTTTTTAAGGTAGACCTCGAATACTTCTGGCGGACAATTAGGTTTAAAAATAATTGTTCCTGTAGAACTCGCAGATAAAAGCAGTAATATGACCACTAATTTAAGATTCATAACAGTTTTTGTTCTAACAGTTTGATTCCATTTCGTAAACTGGCACCCTTGAGCACCCAACGGGAGCAATGCGTCTTCTCGTGAACTCCTAAGGCTTTTGTGGCTGTTAACAGAGGTTATAGTGGTGAAACTAGATTTTGCACCATAAGAATCCTTTGACAACCAAGAAAGCCGCTACGCTACCAATGGCTGAATCAAATAGCCGTCAGGAGCACATTTCTATGTTTCCTGATTTATTCACAGCTTTTATGTTCTAAATTTGGATAGTGCCTATCAAGAAGTGGGTGCCTGACACCTATTTTTTCGCCTATTTGAATTATCCCCCCCAAGGGCAGTGCTGTTAGGACTTAAAATCCTCCTTTTTTAAAAAAAATACACATTTAAATCAATTTTTCATCGATAACTGTCTTGGAGAAAATTCACATGCCAGGTATTAATGCTGTTAACACTGTTACACAAATCAGCCACCCAAATTCACCTGTCGTGACTGTACCAGCTCCGCCAGCTTCTGTCCCTCTATGGAAATCAAAGTTCGAAAACCTTGAATTACAGGCGGATTCTCTTGAAAAGGAAGAAATGGATAAACTGCTTCCTCAGGTTAGGGCCTTGTTAGTAGAACACCCAGAGATGATGAATGATTATAAAGTAACAGTTTCTTTTCTACGAGGCAGTTTAAGTGATTTTAAGATTTTATTTATTGAAACTCAAGAAGCTTTTCTTCATAAAAGCATAAAAGATGGAACCTCTTCCATCTCTAATTTAATCGATCATGTTTATTCACGTTCTTAAGATGCAGAAGTTCAGAATGTCGAAAAAGCTGAGCCGGAATTAAAAAGACATTTAAGCGAATATATATCATGGAAACAGGTGTATTCAGATGACGACAAGTCAAATCACGCATTTTTAATTCGTCATGTTCTGCTCAAAAGAGGAATTTTGCTGAATAAGTCTGAGGCATTTGTTAGACAGAATAGTTCGAACCTTGCTCTAAAGGATATGTCGGAATTAGTGAACAGTCTCTGTTATCATAATCGAGCACAAGATGTTCTGGTTTCTATTGCAGAACAGCAAATCAAAGAAGTCAACCGATTATCGGGAATTTAAGATCAAGAAAAACTTCCTACTTCAGTCAGACGTATTGCCAGTTACGCTACTGATCCAGCAACATTGATGATGGTTTTTAGGTTCATATCCTCTGCTGCTGACAACTCAGGCGTGCGATCAAACATAAAAGATCAACTGTTTAGTAGCCTGAAAATGCTTCTCTCGAGACATACTCCAGCGCCAGATGATTTAAAATTGATTCTAAAATCTTTGCCCGTAGGATGGGAAATTAGCGCTGAGATTGCTAAAACATTGACTTCTGGCGCTGTCTATAGGGAAGAAGTTCTAAATTTTATTGATAACAGTGTGCGCGCTTATTCAGAAAAATACAAAAAAACCATCTATAGCTATTACGATCGTCATGGGCATCCACAAAGCAATCGTGGTCTGCATCATCTTAGTTAATTTATCAAAGCACTCAAATCAGTTGTCAAAAAAGGTAATGAAGAAAAAGCCACTCGAGCTTTTTCGATAGCATACCAAGTGCATGGTCTGGTTTGCGCAACTATACACCAAGCCTTTGCTGAAGTATGCCGTGCTGCTGGGGAACGAAAGATCTGTTCTAGCCAACTTGATGAGTTGAGTACGAAGTCTATCAATACTGTGATGCCACCTTATCCAGATTACAATCAGGGTTTCGGTTCGGAATGGAACACATTTGAAGCCATGGAGAAATCCAAATGGCAAGGAAACAGGGTATGCACCCTGGGCACGTCGTACACAGCCGTATCGCTTGGGCGTATAGGAAATTCAAACGCCAGAATAGGCGCAGAATATTAGCTGAAAACCCGAAAATAGCTTGCATGAAACGTGAAATTGAACATAAATTGCAGGTTTGGGCTCAGGAATTTCCTCGTAAGCCTTTGATCTTAAAAGGACTTAGGCAATGTGGCAAAACCTATTTGCTTAAAAATTGGAGCAAGCAGGTGTTCCGGCAAGTCCATTATGTAAATTTCGAACAGGATGAACGAGCGGAGAAAATATTCAAGAGTGATTTAAAACCAAATCGAATTATAGAAGAGTTAAATTTTTTGTTGGATACATCAATTGATCTCAAACAGGATGTGTTGATTTTGGATGAAATTCAAGCCTGTCAACGTGCTCTGACCAGTTTGAAATATTTTAACGAAGAATTGCCGGAGATGGCGGTTATTGGGGCGGGCTCGCTTTTGGGTCTTCACTTAGGCACTGGCTCCTTCCCGGTTGGCAAGGTTGAAATCATCTCGATGTTTCCTATGACATTTGAAGAATTTCTATTGGCGCTAGGTGAGCATCGGCTTCTAAGTTTAGAAACTCATATCCCAGAGACTGCGCATGATAAGTTTTGGAAATATCTGATGTGGTATTTTGTCACGGGCGGCATGCCGGAAGTTGTGCAGACGTTCCTGAATCACAGAGAAGATATTTATACGGCGTTTGATAGAGTGAGAAAGAAACAAAAACAATTGTTGCTTGCCTATTATGCTGATTTCGCCAAGCATTCTGGGAAAGAAAATGCAATGCACATCGAGCGTGTTTGGAATTCGGTCCCGAGTCAGTTGGCTTCCTCTCAAGATGCTTCAGCAAGACGTTTTCAGTTTTCGGGTGTGGTGCCGGGGATAGATAGATACAGAGATTTGAGTGGTGCTATTGATTGGCTAATTGCTGCTGGCTTGGTTTTACCGGCTGGTATTACAAATCACGCAGCCATACCCTTGAGTGCTTTCTGTAAACCGTCTTTATTCAAACTCTATTGTTGTGATGTGGGCTTGCTAGGCGCCATGAGCAATTTGTCACCGCAGGCGCTTTTGCAACAAGAATATGGAAATTATAAGGGTTATTTTGCTGAAAATTTTGTTGCCCAAGAGTTTTCGAGTCATAGTGATGAAAGATTAGTCTGTTGGCAACAACAAAAGTCTGAAATTAAATTTGTGCGTTTGAAAGATGCTGCTGTAATTCCAGTTGAGGTCAAATCTGGACGTATCTCAAAAGCCAAAAGTTTAGACAAATTTATGAAACTTTATCAGCCGCCATTGGGTATTATTCTCATTGGAGCGCAGTTAAATATTAATTCAGCAGAAAGAATTGAACACCATCCTCTGTATTTGGCTGGTAGGTTAGTGAGACTTCTATCGAGAGACTAAAACCTGTTATGGCTTTGTTCTAAATAGCCACACGATACAGCAGCAACAAGAGAGCAAGTGTCCTTACAAATAACAAGTTTGGAGTGTTCAAGGAGGAGTTTGTCGGTCGTTATATACGGTTTGAATAAATAATCTTAAGACCGTGATTGACATCCACATTGGAAATGAGATTTTTGACTCGGAGATTAAGAAATGAAACTGTTTTTATTGGTGAGCATATTTGTTTTTGGAGAAAGTATTTTTGCAGCAAACTGGAAAAAGAGCGAGACAGATAATGGTTTTGAGTATGAGAATATGGACAATGATACAAGTATTCACAAAATCTCAGTGCTGTTTGGCAAGAATTCTCAGATACAAAGAGTTGCAATGTATCATCAAGACAATGCCCGTGAGATAGCGATAGATGACTATGACGTTAAGGATGAGCCTCGCGAGTCTTTTAGGTGGGATCTAAGGAAGATGTTGCTGGCAGGTCAGATACAGCCAACTATGGTTGCTGAGATCATGAACCAGTCACCACTTGTTGCCGCCCAAAGCGCTCCACTTCTTGAGGCACAACTAGGTATCTCTCCGTTGGGCGGCTCTGGTTCTATGACACGCTAGTTAATCATCATCACTGGGCTGCTTCTGGGAGCTTTACTAACTGTCTGTGTATTCTATAAGCTAAGAAATTCCAAAAAACATGAGCAATGGATCCTGTAAGGATCGATTGCGTTGATTCTGCGAGGAAACTAAAATAGGCACCGGTCACAAAATAGAACGGCATGAGTGCCAATAGCCAAAGGCGTCTTAAGTCTTTAGAATTTCTATCATTCTGGAAAAAATTATACACATTTCCCCTGTGAATCCAGGCAAATAGTGCAGATGTAATAATTGTACTAGTCGTTGTGCAGTTGAAGCAGTCTCTCAAAATTGGTTGGATTGTGCCTCTAAAAAAAGCTTCTTCTCCAAACCCAATGACAACTGCTTTTAGAACATCCCAAGGAAGGGCTTGCGTGTTTGTGAAGGTTAGTGAGTCTATTAAAGCAGACGAATAGAGCGCAAGGGGGTAATTTACGTTTCCAAAGCGGTCAAACCAGCAGTCGAGTCCAAGAAGAACAGTTGCTGATACGATGCTCAATGTGAGAGAAATATTTGTTGAATCGAACGGCATTTGTCCGAGCGCTAAATAGCTAACAGCATGCGGAATGGATAAAATCAAGAGACGCTCGTCATAAGATAGGTTTTCAATGAGTTTACCAAAAATTTCGTATCCCCCAATAAGCGCCACAGCTCTTAAGCTTGATTCGGTTGGTGTTGAAACTGAGCTTGAATAAGCCAAATTGATTGGAGCAAAGAAAAGCAGAATAACTATGAATAATTTAAGTTTTAATATCACAATACAGATATCATATATTGAATTTTGTTTTATTCAAGAGCTAAAGTCTTAAATTTATACCTTTTCAGCTATCGCATTGCAAAGCTCCATAAATCGAGGTTCAGAATTTCCTCCTTGAACACTCCAAACTTGTTACTTGTTATCTCTGACGCTTGCTTTCCGCCCTTACCGTCTGGGGTTCTCCAGACGGTTACTCAGCAGATCCGCAGCACCAGATTCCATTAGGGCCCTGTCGACCGGTCACCAAGGCAAAGTAACCTATAAAACCAGTTAGGACTGAACAGAATCCGAAAAATCCTATAGGAATTCCAATTCCAAGGGCGCCATCAGAAGGTCGTTGAGTTGGGTTAATAATCTCAAAAGAACTTGTTTGGGTGCACGTTACAGTACCAAGGCACTGTTCTTTGGGCTGCATAAGGAAACAATTTCCATTGTCGCAACACTGAAGTTCGGAACCTCTAACAGGGCAGGTCCATATGAGGTCGCGCAGCATTGTGTTTACGCTGATGGCTATAGCGCCAGCAGAAGTTAGCAAAAATGCTATTTTGCTAGAAACTGGTTTTTCTTTTTGCCATAATGGGTACAGTGTTGCTGTCGCTGCCCCTAAAAATGCAATAATAGCGAGTGGAATACCTATTCCGAGAGCATTCGCTTCCGTTACAGGGTTGATTTGTTGGGGTAAAGCAGAAGAGGTAGAATCGACGCAATAGGCGTCTCTTTTAGAATTTTGACACAAGCTTGGGTAAAAAACAGGTTTGCTGCAATTTGTTGAACTAGAATGTGCGCAGCAGACAATAACTCCGTCGCAATTATAACTCCCTTCTCTGCTTGTCCAATAAGCCCCCAAAGCTGAAAGTCCGAGTAAGGGAATGGTGCAAGCTAGTCCAATCATTCCACGTTGATTAGGTGTTAGTCCTTCTGAGCCCAAAGGACTATTGTCTGGTAAAGATAATGCTGGAATGCTGAGCGACAACACGAACAGAAAACTTATTAACCGGCTCACGGATAACCTCCTAGTTACGAAATCGTCTCTAAAAGTGATAGAACGAATACCGTCACGCCGCAAGCATATGATTCGCTAGGTTACATGTTATGTCTGACACTTGCTGTTTGCAGAAACATCTCGCACGGGAGACTGGTTCCTGATTTCGTTGCAGAGCACCCGTAAAATTTGATCTACTCGCTCGCTGGGAGAGGCGGGTGGGATATCTACAATTTGATACCCGCGTTGGGTAAACTCAACCCTTAAAGCTTGATCTATTCTACGCGATTCTTGTAGATCTTCACGCCGACCTTCATGGGTGAAACTCTCACCGAGGTCTTGTACGAAAAATACGAAGCGAAAATAACGCTCATTGGGTCTTAATCCATTTATTGTTTGATTAACTTCTGTTGAGGGGGGCGTGAGTGCTGGAGCGTGGTTTACAAAAGCATACGTATCAATGACAGAACGATCTTGAAAAAGCTGTCCTCGCAAGTTCTCGGTCTCAGTTTCTCGACTGATCTGCAATCGTAGAATATTGTTGCAGAATTCGGGGTCTCTCCAGTACTCTGAATTACCGTTGTTTAGTTCATTGGAAATAACGTCTGCTGCGCTCTCATCCAAAACCTGGAAACCTCGACGTTTTAACTCGTTAATAATGGTGGTCTTACCAACACCTGGACCTCCGGTAATGACGATACGATTTGGAATCGCAGTCGCAACGGAAGAAAGAAGAAGAAAGAAAAAAAATGCATTTTTCATAGATTAACCTGCTTAAGCTAAAAATTCAACATCGCTGAAGTGTACCATACTTTTGTCTTGCCAAGAAACAAAAAAGTGTTTCAATATAAGACCGACAGAAATGATCAAAGTGAGGGTTTGTGTTCGAGTTTTCTATTTTAATTCTCCTTGGCGCTGTTTGCTTTTTGCTTTCTTACTATGTGACCAAGTTTATGATTAAGCTGGTTTCAAAGCAGATTGTCAGACGTCTTCCTACTTTTGATAAAAAAATTCTTCGGGCAGCGTTTACACCTGTTCGTTTTGGATTTGCGCTTAGTTTATTTGTAACGGGCGCACGTT
This sequence comes from Myxococcaceae bacterium, assembly GCA_037134495.1. Classification (GTDB taxonomy): domain Bacteria; phylum Myxococcota; class UBA727; order UBA727; family JABDBI01; genus AER2-1. The sequence goes on along the minus strand of JBAXMC010000085.1, from coordinate 971 downwards.
TTGTGGATGTTCCTGATTCTTGGTTGCCCTATATAGATCGTGGAGCGCTCGTTTTATCTGCGTTTATTCTCACCTGGCTTGTTTTCAGCGTGGTTGATTTGCTGGGTGAGTGGTGGGCGGAGCATCTGCGTGAAACAGGTCAAATCGGCATGATTGGAACGATTCCCTTGGGTCGAAGAACGCTTAAAGTGGCAGTAACGATATTGGCGTTGATTACTTTTTTGCAAAATATCGGCGTTCATGTCACAGCACTGCTAGCTGGTCTTGGGGTTGGAGGTATCGCTTTAGCGCTGGGCGCCCAAAAAATGATTGGTGATTTAATTGGCGGTATTATGCTGGTTTTGGATCGACCTATTCGAGTGGGCGACGATTGCATATTTGGAACACAGATTGGTAAAGTAGAAGAAATTGGCATTCGTACAACGCGCATTCGAACACCAGACAGAAGTGTTATTTCTGTACCTAATGCTGATTTTTCACAAATGCAGCTCGAGAATCTATCTGTTCGAGATAGAATTAGATTTAATTGTGTGATTGGAATTCATAGAGCGAGCACACCAGACCAGTTGCGTTATTTGCTCGTAGAATTCCGTAAGTTGCTTTATGCGCATCCTAAGATAGACCAAGAGCCTGCACGAGTAAGATTGGTTGCTGTAGGAGCTTCTTCGCTCGACATAGAAATCAACGCGTATGTTTTGACAAATCAAAACGCTGAATTTTTGGCTGTACGTGAAGATTTGTTTTTGCGCTTTCTAGATAAAGTTCGCGAAGCTGGAACTTCTCTGGCATTGCCGATGCAAGAAAATATTCTTTCTGCTGCAATCGAACCTGCCTATGCCAAAGGGCAAGTTGAACTCTGGCGTTCCAAAAATGAGTTAGGGCTGCCTGAGTTTTCAGAGTCTCAAATAGAAGCTTTAGATGACAGCTTAGACTACCCACCTAGGGGCAGTGTGATATTGTCTGATTAAAAA
>JBAXMC010000084.1:0-8392 GCA_037134495.1 Myxococcaceae bacterium | reverse complement strand
GAAGAACGCTATTAAAGCCCCTTTAGACGGCCTGTTTTATTTGAGAGCCAGCCCTAAAGATCCGCCGTTTATACAAATAGGCTCTGTCTTAAAACCAGGTGATACGGTGGGTCTGATCGAAATCATGAAATGCTTTCACCCTCTAAAATACGAAGGTAAAAGCATTCAAACAGTCCAAGAGATACTCGTTCAAGATAACAGCCCGATTAAAACGGGCGATGTTATTTTGGTTCTGGATTAATCCACCAACGGGTTTTGCTCATGAAAACCCATAACCATCAGTGAAAATCCTGCTCGATGCAGGGTCATGATCGGCCATTCTTCTGCACACGGAAGATGCGTCACACCTGCCGTGTACCAGACTACCAAGTCTTCTTGCTGAATCGAAGCGTCTCGTTTTGAGATCCACACCGGAAGACCATCATCGCCACTTTGGTTAGGGTAATCTCCTGCAGCATGCATTTCTCTGGGATGAAACTTCGTGACATAAAAATTATTTCCTAAGAAGGGTGCCCGGGTAAAAACTGAAGATTCTTCTGAACCATAATAATTACTCGTAACACCAGGCTGTAAAATAATACCTGGAAAATGCCCTAGTGAGTTTTTATATTCACGATTATAAATCCACCATTTTTTTGCACGATCATGGTCTACTTTTCCAATTGCTTCTTTTTCAGTTTTAAGAATTCGTTCTTTGATCGAAAAAGCATTTCCATACTTATTATCTTCAGGATCTGTTTTATTATTCGTGATTTCTGCAATGCTATTTTTCCCTCCTGCAACAGAAAAATCAAGCCTCATATTAAAGTGATGCTGATGGGCAATCGCAATTAAATTTTTATCAACCACAGTTCCGAACTGGTCTTTTCTTGAGAAAAGTGACAGATTTTCACAACGCCCACAGTTTTTAATTTTACTGCCTTTCGTGAGCAACACACCTGTCAATAAAACCTGCATGTCAATCGAACCATCTTCTCTAAAAGTCCATTGCAAACCATAGTCATAATTCCCAACTGTAAAGAAAGAAAGCACAACCAACTCTTTGCCCCACCTGCCTGCCTGGGTATTGCTGTCCCAATCATAATGAGACCAAAGAACACCGCCATCTTTTTCAAAAACAGTCACGGCATTTTCGATTTTTGTTAATTCACCTGTTTCTGACGCTAAATCAGCCGGGAACGCTAAACCATGAACAGGAAAGTGAACCCCTCGCATAAGAGAATTTGTGTTGTTCCCAATACCATATTCTCCTTGATCAAAAGCTGACTTCCAAAACCATTGGTCATCAGGATCGGCATACGGCACAACCATCTCAGACAAAGAAGCACGCTCTAAAACAGGGAGATAAACGCCTTTGTCTTGACGCTTCAAATCATAGATAACAAGCCCTTCTCTGGGGTGATTTTGAAAACGAAATTTCCAACCACGCCACTGCACTTCACTCCCTGTCACTTTAATATTGGGGTGCGTGTTATTAAACCCATCGGGAGCTGGCTGAGCTTTTTGAGACTGTTTGAAAAAATCGTGAGCTTTCGGTTGCAACGAAACTTGTCCTGCATCTCTAAAAAATACTTTTCCTATCGTGACATCATAGAGAGTACTAATGCCTTCAATGGGTCTACCATATGGATTAATCGAATTTTCACGGTAATAAATCGTTCCTCGAATAAACCTGTGGGTTCTATCGATCTCTTGTTCTAGACTCAAATCACCTGCTGCCCAAGGTTCTACGTAAACATATTTTGGGTCGAGGCCTCGATCTTTAACTGCTTTTATCAAACGTTCATCGGCTGCAATCGCTTTTTTAGCCCGTATCTGTTCGACAATCAACAAGGCTGGCTCACCATGCAAGATAGCCGTTTTGCTTTCTAAAATCTGTGTTTTTAAATCAATGACACACTCGAACTTTTCGGTTGTTTTGAGATTCACAATAATAGCAAATGCTTTACGCGGAGTCTCTAGAGCACTCGGATACATACCGTTTTGTGCTTTATCCGGTTCAAATGTCGAAAGAGTCTGAATAAACCAAGGGTCTAAAACGAACCCAGATTGCTTCAAAACTTTAACAGCCAGAGTCAGCTCTTCTGGGGTCAGTGGGTCAAGCACATGTGGAGTCGCGTTTATCGTTTGAGGCTCTAACTTGGGAAGTGTTTCAAAAACAGAGTCACCGCAGCCTAAAAACATAAGTAGAACAAACAAGGAGACAACGTAAATTCGCATCTCCTATCAACAAAGCAAGAGCCTAAATTAGTTCCGGCTACGAATTTTGGAAAACAGCCTCAGCATTTCAAGATAAAGCCATACCAACGTTACCATGAGTGCAAATGCTCCGAACCACTCCATGTATTTAGGAGCTCCACTCTTTGCACCGCGCTCGATTAAATCAAAATCAAGAACGAGATTGAGTGCTGCTATACCTACAACAATCAAGCTAAACCCAATTCCAATCAAGCCATTTCCAAATATACCCGGGATCATAACGCCAAAAAAGCCCAGCACCATTGAGAGCAAATAAATAACAGCAACACCGCCGGTCGCAGCCAAAACACCGATTCTAAATCGCTGATTCACTTCAATAATACCCGACCGATAAATCAGCAGCATGACAGCAAGAGTTCCCATCGTACCCATGAGAGCCTGAATCGCAATACCAGGATAAACTGCATTAAGCATTCCAGATATGGCTCCGAGCACCAAACCTTCACAAGCAGCATAAGCAGGCGCACCCCATACGGCCCAGTGAGGTTTAAAACTCACAGCAATAGCCAAAATAAATCCCCCAATGAGGCCTCCCCACATAGGGACACCCAAAGCGTTTAGATTATTCGCATGAACCAGGCTCCACGGGTATGCAGCCGTTGCAGCCCCAATGGCTAATAAAAAGCCCGTTTTATTAATCGTGCCGTTTACCGACATGCGATCACAGCTCAAAAAATCAGATTGGCTTCTAGCGAGGCCTCTGGCCAAAACAGGGTTTGTAGATTCCATAAACCCTAATCTAAATAAATCTCTTGATAATATCAATCACTTCTTCTGCTTTGTGCAAAAAATCATGTCGACTATCGACAATAAAGTGATTTGGATGACCCTTCCAAATATCGAGCATTTTTCGGTCAAGCATTGCGGCTTCTTTGGAGTTTTCGATACGCGCAGGGTTATCATTGTTATAGCCAAACTCATCATTTGGAGTACGCATGTGAATTACAGCCGTATAACGCGCAAATTCTGCTTCTCTTGTTGTATTCAGCTCTTTAAAAAAGTTTTCTTGGGGTTCTGGCCAATAAGCCAAACCATCTAAAGTCCCTCTATCACAAAGACCTACTTTGGTCAGACCATCTTCTTCTAAAACACGCTCTTGCTCTCTTTGAACATGGTAGATCGCACGTTGAGCGGCTCTGATTCCATTAGGAGTTGATCTACGCAAAAAACCACCGCCATAGATCATACTGGCTGCTTCGTGTAGAAGGGCAACGCGATCTAAAAACATGCGTTTAGCCATATCTAAAACAGCCGTTTTCCCGGCACCAGGGCCTCCTGTTAAAACAATCAATTTGGGCATAACGTTTTGGATAGCAGACTTTGGCTTCTTACGTAAGACACAAAGAGCCAAAGCTAAAAGAACAACCTTTATTGTTGCCCCGCTTAAGACCAGCTGATAACTTGTATCATAAATATGCGTTCTCAAATCTCTTTTCAGCTTCAGTCTCACTACAAGCCGACTGGCGACCAGCCTGAGGCTATTAGAAAACTCAGTGAGGGATTACGCGCAGGCCATAAACATCAGACACTGGTGGGAGTTACTGGCTCTGGTAAAACTTTTACCATGGCCAATATTATCCAGCAGGTTCAAAAACCAACGCTGATTTTGGCTCATAATAAAACGCTGGTGGCTCAGCTCTATCAAGAATTCAAGAATTACTTCCCCCATAACGCTGTTGAATATTTTGTCAGTTATTATGACTATTATCAGCCAGAAGCCTACATCCCATCGACAGACACTTATATCGAAAAAGACAGTGCGATTAACGAAACCATAGATAGAATGCGTCATAGAGCTACTTCTTCTTTGCTCACCCGAGACGATGTAATTATCGTAGCTTCCGTCAGTTGTATCTACGGTATCGGAAGCAAAGAAAGCTATGAAGAAATGACCGTCTATGCCGCTGTGGGTCGCAAACAAAAACGAGATTCTTTTTTGAGACAACTTATCGAAAGCCAATATGAACGCAACGATATTGCCTTTACGCGAGGAACTTTCAGAGTCCGAGGCGATGTTGTTGAGATATTTCCACCTCATGAAGAAGAAGCAGCTTACCGTGTTTGCTTTTCCGGCGATCTCATAGAATCAATCAAACTCGTAGACCCTTTGCGTGGAAAAACGCTGGATACGCTTCAAGAAATAACCCTGTGGCCAGCAAGCCATTATGCGACCAGCAAAGATCGTGTTCATAAAGCAATGCAGGCAATTAGAGCTGAATTGCAGGAGCGTTTAAGCGAACTACGGTCTCAAAATCTACTCTTAGAAGCTCAAAGAATAGAACAAAGAACACTGTTTGATTTAGAAATGCTTGAGACGATTGGAGTTTGTAAAGGCATTGAAAATTATTCTCGGCATCTTACAGGTCGACAATCAGGCGAACCACCGCCAACTTTATTAGATTATTTTCCCAGAGATTTTCTGATGTTTGTCGATGAGTCACATCAATCGATTACACAGGTCGGTGCCATGTTCATGGGCGATCAATCTCGCAAACGAACTCTGACAGCTCATGGATTTAGACTGCCATCTGCTTTAGATAACAGACCTCTTAAGTTTCAAGAATTCGAAGATCTGACAAACCAGGTTATTTATGTATCAGCGACCCCTGCTCTCTATGAGCGAGACAAGAGCGAGCCTTTTATTGTTGAGCAGTTAATTAGACCAACAGGTTTGGTAGACCCCATCGTAGAAGTAAGGCCTATCGAAAACCAAATTGATGATGTCGTTAAAGAAGTTAAATTACGAAAAGCTGCGGGTGAACGCGTTTTGATTACGACTCTGACCAAACGCCTCTCTGAAGATTTAAGCGACTATTTTAAAGACGTTGGCATTAAGTCTAAATATCTACACAGCGATATTGATACCATGGAACGAACAGAGATTTTAAAACAGCTCAGAGCCGGCCAATTCGATGCTCTAGTAGGTATTAACCTACTGCGCGAAGGCCTAGATTTACCTGAAGTCTCCCTCGTAGCTATTTTAGATGCCGACAAAGAGGGGTTTTTACGTTCAGCAACGGGCCTCATTCAAACCATCGGTAGGGCTGCTAGAAATATTCATGGCAAAGCGATTTTATACGCTGATCGAATCACTGATTCGATGCATAAAGCTATTTCTGAAACCGAGCGCAGACGACTGGTTCAAGAAGCTTACAACAAAACGAACGGTATTACGCCTCAAAGTATCCAAAAAGGGATTGCAGAGCTTTCTGAACACTTTTTAATGGAAGAAGAAGTCTTAACACCTAAGTTAAGTGGTCTCAAACCCGATAAAATCGAAAAGCGTATCAAGAAAGCCAAACAAGAGATGCAGGCAGCTGCCAAAAAACTTGAATTCGAAATTGCAGCTCATTTAAGAGACGAAATTAAACGCTTAGAACAAGAACTTCTAAAGCTTTAGCCCCCTATTGACCAACCAAATTTTATAAAATATTAATAACTAAATTGGTGAATTTTATGAAGTTATTTTTAATGGTTTTTCAGTGCTTTTTTGGAGTCAGTACTTTAGCTGCAAACTCAGACAACAGCTGCTCTAGTTTGCTTTCAAGAGCCAGTCGTGTTGTGCTGATTGAACCTGAACCCGAATCACCTTCTGGGACAGCACTTCCTGTAGTTGTAACTGAAACCACAAGGACAGCAACGACGGTATCAACCGCAAGCAGCATTATTTTGAGTACGACACAAGTTGCCCAAGGTTCCCGAATACTCTCTTTGCAACAGATGGTTTCTTGCAATAACAACGATCCTACAGAACAGACCTCTCTTTCTTGGACAGACAGCCCTACTCAGCTCTCAATTGGAAATACCACTCAGCAATATAACTTAGGTGCTGTTGTTGGCAATTGGGCTATTTTAGGAGGCACAACAGCCTGCTGGACAGCTTTGGCGACTAAATTAGGAACCGAAGCCACTCATTACCCAGGTGCGCTTATCATGCCTGTCATGTTCTTGATGAGCCCAACCACCAGTGCTGCGGTTAGCCTGGTTCAACAAGGAACAACGACTGAGCAATTAGTAGGCGGTTTGTCTCTCTCAGTGCAGGCTATTGGAATGGGTGTTGTGGCTGTATTTCTGCACCCTACACACTTTGGAGCCGAGTGGGTCAGCAATCAATGGACAGATAAAAATTATGCTGGCTACGTAAAACATTATGGCATGCTCTTTAAAGATTATCGTTCTGGTGCCCATGCGTTTATTACGGCCGAATTCTTAATGTCTATGGCAACTGGCCTGCTACAATCTTTTCAATCGCTGGGAAACGACTGTCGTTATTTAATCACAACTTCTGCAGCTACTTCGACAGCTTATGCTTTATCAACAGTGTTGATCCGCCCCCACCAGCACCCACACGATCGTATTTTTTATGGAGCCATTGCCAGTATTCAAGCCGTTGCCATAAACACACAAGCGATATCCTCTTGGGTTGCTTCTGAAGAAACTCAACAAAAGGTCAGGAATGTCACAGAAAGCATTTTAACTGCTACTCAATGGGCGTTATTGGCAAAAACTGTTTATGATTTAGGAAGATACGCAAAAACTATTTATGATTACATGCGTTCTGCACCGCAGGTAAAACCAGAGATACCTGCTCTTCTAATCCCAGAAACAAACGGCCCAACAGACGACAACAGTGATACGGCAAGTATTGAACTCAATGCTATTGAACCCGTGCTTGAAATTCCCACTCTAGACAAGGAGTTGTTACCTACACCTTCTGAGTCTTCCGTATCTTCACAGAGCAGCTCAGAAGGATTTCGATTCCGGTCTACCGAGCTTACTGGAGACACATTTGGCATGAGAAAAGCAATTTTAGACCCTTATACAGGTGTTGAAATAGACACGGTTGATCTCTAAATATGAATTTTATTTGTTTATTTTACAAAAATAAACTTGAGACACTGGTTCCAGTATCAACTCTGTGAATCGCTTCTCCTACGAGAGAAGAGCAAGATAACACGCGAATTTTAGAAGAGTTTTCGGCTTCTTTTTTGAGTGGGATACTATCGGTCACAACGATTTCATTCAAAACAGATCCTTCCATACGCGTTACGGCTTCGCCTGAGAATACAGCATGCGTTGCGTAAGCCCAAATACCGGTTGCACCTGCCTTCTTAAGAGCTTCTGCTCCTTTGCACAAAGTTCCACCGGTATCGATCATATCGTCAATAATAATCGCCGTTTTACCTGAAACATCACCGATAATATTCATGACTTCTGCTATGTTTGGCTGAGGGCGACGCTTATCGATAATCGCCAGACTACTTTCCAAACGCTTAGCATAAGATCGCGCACGTTCAACGCCGCCAGCATCAGGTGAAACAATGATAATATCTTCGGGTTTAAACTTAGCTTTGATGTCTTCCAAGAAAATCGGCGTTGCATAGAGATTATCTACTGGTACATCAAAAAAACCCTGAATCTGAGCCGCATGAAGATCCAAAGAGATTAAACGCGTAGCGCCAGCTACTTCTAATAAATCAGCGATTAGTTTAGCTGTGATAGGCTCTCTCGGACCCGCTTTTCGATCTTGGCGTGCGTAGCCATAGTATGGCACAACCACAGTAATTTCTGACGCTGAGGCTCGCTTCAGAGCATCAATCATAATCAGCATTTCCATGAGGTTTTCGTTCGCCGGAGGAGAAACAGATTGCAGAATATAAACGTGATGCCCGCGAACACTCTCTTCGATATTCACAAAAGTTTCGCCATCTGAAAAATGAGTGATTTTCCGAGCCCCCAAAGGTGTTTTGAGATATTTTGCAACACGCTCAGCAAGCTTCAAGTTTGAGCTACCAGCAAAAATACGGACGGGATCTCGCATTGGTTGGGGCGGAAGGATTCGAACCTTCGCATGTTGGCATCAAAAGCCAATGACTTACCGCTTGTCTACACCCCAGAAAAGTCTTAACTTCCCATCATCGATTCAGCGATTTCTGTCAAGAGGAGTAAAAAGAAAAATGCATTACAAAGTAGCCGATTTGTCCCTAAAAGACTGGGGCCGCAAAGAAATTAAGATCGCAGAGTCTGAAATGCCAGGACTCATGACACTTCGAAAGCAGTATGGTGTTCAAAAGCCGCTCTCAGGCGCTCGCATCGCTGGCTGCTTGCACATGACCATCCAAACAGCCGTTTT
>JBAXMC010000083.1:0-8419 GCA_037134495.1 Myxococcaceae bacterium | reverse complement strand
AAAAATCTAAGACTCCCATGTCTGAACAATATCCGATTCTGCACCTAAAACCCGGCCGTGAACGTTCTGTGCTCAATCGCCACCCTTGGGTTTTTTCTGGAGCCTTTCAAAATCTTAAAAATAATTTAGAAGATGGCGCACTTGTTGAAATTTTAGACGCTCAGAATAATTTCTTAGCCTATGGCCATTATTGCCATGATGCCAGTTTAGCTTGTCGCTTATTTCACTTTGGCGAACGAATTATTATCAACAATCAGTTTTGGGAAACACGCTTTAGACAAGCTCTTAATTTCAGAAAACAGCTTGGTTTTGTACAAAATCAGATTCAAGGCTATCGCTTATTTTATGCCGAAGGCGATGGTTTACCAGGCATTGTCTGCGATGTTTTTGGATCTACTTATTCGCTGCAACTTAAAACAAAAGGCGCTGAAAATCTGAAGCCTCTTATTGAATCTTTTCTCAAAGACGAACTAAGCTTAACAGAAGCACATTCTGAGTGCAGCTTTGTCGAAGACAAATTAAATTTTTTACTAGATGCGACTCTGGGACAAAAAACAGGTTACTTTCTAGATCAAAGAGACAACAGAAGGCTCTTTGGGCATTATGCAAAAAATAAGCGTGTATTGGATGTATTCTCATATTCGGGCGGCTTTAGCTTATATGCACTCGCAAACAATGCAGCTCATGTGACTAGTTTAGATATTTCAGAAGAAGCCCTAAAACTCTGTGAAAAAACTGTTTTAGCTAACTTTGACAAGCCCATGGCTCATGACTTAGTCTGCGGCGATTCGTTTGATTATCTGAGAGAAATGGCTCCTGAGGCGTTTGACTTGATCGTTTTAGATCCCCCAGCTTTTTGCAAAAACGCTTCAACAATTCAAAAAGCTTGTCGTGGCTATAAAGACATTAATTTACAGGCACTTAAAAATATTGCTCCGAATGGTTTATTATTCACTTTTTCGTGTTCACAGCACATTTCCAAAGAATTATTTAGACAGGTGATCTACGGAGCTGCTAAAGATGCCGGTCGATTTGTTCGGGTAATTCACGAAATGGGCCAGGCTCCAGACCATCCCGTGTCTATTTTTCACCCTGAAGGGGACTACTTGAAAGGCCTCGTCTTGGCGGTTTCATAGTCCTGCGGAATAACAGACTCTCTTTAAAGACTTAGAAGAATGAACGAGCTCTTCTAAGCAATTATTCAATTGCAAATAGTCGTATTTCATGTAAATTGAAAACAATTGTTTTTATATTTGGAGAAATCATGAAATTTACAATTGTGTTCACATGTCTGTTTTCTGTTATTTCTATTGCTGGAGATTCCGGCGTCATGTTCGGTCGACACACCTCGGCTTTTGCAATTGCAACTTTGATCTCTGTAAGTACTCAAAAAGCTAAAAACATATTAGATCTCATTTTTCCTACGGCTGAAGAAGAAAAAATATCTACTCATGAACTTATCAAAAAAGTTGTTAATGTTCGCGGATTTACGACAAAAACTGACCAGGTTAGTCAATTAGAGGCAGAATTAGCAGCTCGATCAGAGCAAGACCCTCGCATGCATGCTGCTGAAGCAAATACGGACACAGAAGAAGAGAGTGTCTATGTTAAAGCAGCCAAACAAAGCATCTCTGTTCCAGGAATGCGTATGGCAACAAAAGATGCTCCGGCAGCTAAAAGCGCACCCTCGCCAGAATCGTCAGATCAAGACATAAGTTCTCCCAAAGAGGCTACTGGGGTTTCAGATGAATTACCCAGTTCAAATTCTGAGGATGATTTTCTAGTAGTAGCCAGAAGATCTATCGAGCAAAGCCCTTCTAAATTGAGAAAAAAACGCAACCCTCACTTTTCTGAGAGCGATGACGATGATTTCTTGGTGCAAAGATTTGGAAAACAACGAAGCACACGGTTTTGTGATAGCGATGGCGACGATGATTCTGAGATTCCAGCATTCGTACAAGCTGTAGCTGAAACTCCAAGTGCTCCTCATACTAACTTCATAACACCCTGTGGCACTCCAGTGGGGCCTGCAGCCTTGCCTGCAAGAACAAGAGCACAACGAGCCTTGAGAAATTTACCTGCCATCTGGAAAAATATGCTCATGATGAAACGCAGAGGAATCTCTGGGAAGCTCTTAGAAACAGCGTATTGGGCAGAAGCCTGTGCTTCAAACCATCCGTTTGTTGGAGATGATACAGGCGCACGAAAACTTCGAGAGTGGAAAGAATCTAGCAAGATCGTCTCTTTTGAAGAAGTCTCTTTCAACTTACCTAGCGTCACTTATCTCACCCCTGAACAAAGAGATACTCATAGAGTTCGTATTGAAAGACACCCTGGTCAAAATGCTCGTTTAATCCAAAACGGAACCCCTCTCACAGGTTATGATTTAATCTTTGTGATGGGCCCTTCTGGTGGGATTTACGTCGGTAAAGACATGATGGGTCAATTTCATCATTCTAGTTTTTTTGCTGGAGCAGCTGTGCTTTGGGCAGGAGGAATTGGAACCAATGCTCAAGGAGAAATCAATTTTCTCTCAGATGAAAGTGGTCACTATAAACCAGGCTTAGAACAAACTCTTAACGGGCTCGCAGAATTAGAACGACAAGGCGTTGATTTGAGCAAGGTTAGATTTGAAGAAACGGTCACCGACAGACAATATAACGCAAAAGAGTACCTTGATTCCCACAGACCGGCGCGATAAACAAAGTCCATGCCATCTTTTGATATTGTTTCAGAAATCGACCAACACGAAGTTCAAAACGCCTTTGATCAAACCGAACGCGAGCTTGCTCAGCGTTTTGACTTTCGTGGCACCAACGTCAAGATTGAACGGACTGATAAAGGCTTTTTGATTACAGCCAATAGTGAAGATCGCGTCAAAGCTGCTCACGAAGTGTTGGTCGATAAATTTGCTAAACGAAAGCTTTCTCTCAAATTTTTAGACAAGAAAGAAGCTTTGCCTGCTGGTGGTCAATCTTGGCGCTTAGAGATTGATCTTAAAAAAGGCATTGATAAAGATAACTCAAAAAAACTGGTTCAACTAATCAAAGATGACAAAACCCTTAAAGTGACACCCTCGATTCAGGGCGAAAGCGTACGCGTGACCGGTAAGAAAAAAGACGATTTACAAGAAGTCATGAGTATTTTGCGTAACAAAGATTTCCCTGTTGAACTCTCTTTCAATAATTTTCGTGACTAATCAAATAAACCAATTTTTCTCTCAGGAAGGCCCGTTATCGTCCTTATTGGACGCCTATAGCCCAAGGCCTGCTCAGATTACCATGGCCAATGCCATTGCTGATACTCTAGAAGATAAAAATGGCCGCCTCATGGTTGAGGCAGGAACCGGGACAGGCAAGTCACTGGCTTATTTAATCGCAGCTTTATTATCTGGCAAAAAAGTTTTGATCTCAACGGCGACCAAGACCCTACAAGACCAGTTATTTCACAAAGATTTGCCTTTAGCGCTCAAAGCTTTAGGGCAAGATAAGAATACGCTGCTCATGAAAGGCCGTGGCAACTATTTATGCTTGCTCAAAGCTGAGCAGTTTTCTCCAACCGGTGATTTGGTCGATAAACGTGAGAACAAACGCATCGACAGCCTTAGGACTTGGATTAAAACAACAGAAACGGGCGACAGAGCTGAGCTAACAGACCTGCCTGATGATTCTCCTTGGTGGTCCGATTTAAATGCTACGTCTGAAAGTTGTTTAGGACAAGCCTGCGCTTTTTACTCTGATTGCTATGTGACTCGTATGCGGCGCAAAGCTCAAGGAGCTGACGTACTTGTTGTGAATCACTCACTCCTGTGTGCAGACCAAAAAAATGATGACAGCTTTGGTAAGATCTTGCCAAAGACTGATTTATGGATTTTGGACGAAGCTCACGCCCTCGAAGACGTTGCCACACGAAGCTTTGGCATGGAAGTATCAGGCCGGCAACTGCGCTATTTAACGAGAGATTTACGTGCAGCCTCCCATCAGATTTCAGGGCTGGACCAAACACAGTATCAAGACGCCACAGATGCTTTATTGACCTTATTTTTAAAAATCTGCGAGTTTTTTGGGACACCTCAAAGCTCAGAGTTCATTGAAGAACTCAAGCCCAAATTAGCTTTTCTAGAAATCGCCTTAAGCAGTGTTAAGCTCGAGTTATTAGCGAGACGGGTTTATAAAATCACAACTGAATTAAATTTCATGCTCAGCGAACAAAGTAAAAAATCAGGCTTTGTGATTTTCGTAGACAGAGACAACCGAGGACAAGTCCTAAGTGCAGCCCCTATAGAACCTGCAGAAGTTTTAAAAAATACACTTTGGAAAACAGAAAATCCGATTATTTTAACCAGTGCAACGCTCGCCGTTGGAAAAAGCTTAGAATCTTTTCAAAAACGAATTGGTCTAGAAGCTGAAAACATGATTTTAGAAGCACCGTTTGACTCACTCGCTCAGTCAGCGCTTTATACGCCTGCAAAGCCTCAAGCGATAGAAGATGAACTGAGATTTTTGGTCAGCTTAAGTCAAGGTGGAACTTTCTTATTGTTCACCAGTTATAGAGCTATGAACAGCGCTTATGAAAACTTAAGAGAACATTTTGAATCGCAAGGCCTTCAAGTCTTAAAACAAGGCGACGCACCTAAATTAGAACTGATACGCAATTTTATTGAGGCAGATTCTGGGTTCGGCGCTGTTTTATTTGCCACGCATTCTTTCTGGGAAGGCGTCGATGTTCAAGGTAAAGCTCTTAGAATGGTTGTGATTGATAAGCTGCCGTTTAAGTCACCCGAAGAGCCGATTCATAAAGCACGGTGCCAGAGCATAGAGCAAACAGGCACCAGTTCTTTTTATGCACTCTCTGTTCCACAAGCAGCACTGACGCTTAAACAAGGTGTAGGGCGATTATTACGCACACACGAAGACCGAGGTGTTGTGGCAATTTTAGATCCGAGGATTATTCAGAAATCTTATGGCAAAATTTTCTTAGACACTTTGCCCCCGATGACTCATATTTATCACCCAGAAAAATTAAGAGAGTTTTGGAAACAAATCTAGAAAATACAGCGTTGTCACGACACCTGAAGCAACCAAGCAATAGACACCGAACAGTTTCCAGCGTCCATGTTCTAGCCAATTTGATAACCAACGTAAGGCTAAAAGACCTGAAGCAAAGCTACAAACCATCCCCAAGAGTCCTGGCAAGATTTCAGAAGTAGGAAACACCTCCGAAACCTTTAGTAGCCGATATAATTGCAAAGCGACAACCGGTGGAGTCAGAACAACAGCGAGGGCGAAACTAAAATCTTCTGCCAACGCCCTAGGTATTTTGAGCAGCATTCCTGTTGAAATCGTAGCACCCGAACGCGAGAAACCTCTGAAGGGCAAACAAAGCCCCTGCACTAATCCAATCAAGATAGAAGAGCGAGTTGTTAACGCACTTTCAGGTCCCGTATTTGTTTTGAGACCTGCAATCAAAATCAAAATACCCCCGCAAAACAAAGAGAACGCCATTAAAGGCAGACTTTTAAATAAGCCTTCTATTTCACCTTGAGAAACAGTTTCTATCAGTTTTTTAAGACCTAAGCCTAAAATGCCTGTCATCGCGGTTGCCCAAACGATATTTTTATAAAAATCGAATGCCAGCTTTTTCCAACGAGGCCAGAAATAATACAACACAGCAAACATGGTGCCTGTGTGCAACATGACCAGTAAAAATGTCATCGCTGGAGAAGAAGGGTCTAGACCCATGAATCGTTCAGCAATGATAACATGTGCAGAACTCGAAACAGGTAATAGTTCAGCTGCACCTTGAATCAAGGCCAGAACAACGATTTGAATAAAACTAACGTCCATTTTAGAATTAATACCATCCTATTCTTTTCAAATCCACTTTCATCTGGCATAAATTTGCTTATGTCAGGTCACAGCAAATGGTCCACAATCAAGCGCCAAAAAGGCGCAGCCGATGCCAAAAAATCGAAAGTCTGGACAAAAATTCTGCGTGAAATCACTGTCGCGGCTAAATTCGGTGGTACAGACCCATCCGGTAATCCAAGACTTCGAAAAGCTTTAGATGATGCTCGCGCGAATAATCTCTCTAAAGATCCGATTCAAAGAGCGCTTGCTAAAGCTTCAGGCAAAGAAGAAATGGCAGAGTACGAAGAACTCACCTACGAAGGCTACGGACCTGCTGGTGTTGCGGTAATTGTGCTAAGCCTCACAGACAACAGAAATCGTACTTATAGCGAAGTTCGTGCTGCATTTAACAAAAATGGCGGCAACATGGGAACACCCGGTTCTGTTGCTTTTGGATTTCAGAAAAAAGGCCAGATTTTACTCGAGAAATCAGAGAACAAAAATCTGACAGAAGACCTGATATTAGAACTAGGCATCGATGCTGGATTAGACGAAGTATTGGAAGAACCTGAAGGTTTTGTTCTCACCTGTGCTCCGGAATCGCTTTTGGGTCTTAAAGAAGTTTTATTGGCTCAAAAAATCCAAATTGCTTCAGCAGAAATCTCGATGCTTGCAGATAACCCTGTTGAATTATCAACAGAAAACTCTCAAATCTTAAGCGAAATAATAGAAGCTTTAGAAGATTTAGACGACGTTCAGAAAGTTTGGACAAACGAAGCTTAACCCCGTTTCAAAGCTGTTACGGCTTGATGAAATAACTTGGCCGTCAGTTGTTTGGTAAACAACTCTATTTGAGTGGTTTGCTCTGAATCCAGGTGCAAATCTCTCAATAAACGGCTTAACTCTTGCTCAGCAATCAACAAACTTTGCGTTTGCAAATCCCCTATCACCGGAGCCAGTTTACGTTCCTGAAGTTGAATCTCATAAGAAGTCATTTCTTCCTCAATAATCTGTTCAGCTAAAGAAACTTTCATCTGACGTTCTTCTATGTTTGAAGCAACAATCTGAGACAAGTCATCAATATTATACAAATAAACATTATCTAACGACGCCACTTCAGGATCGATATTTCGAGGCACAGCAATGTCTATTAAAAACAACGGCCTATAGCGTCTGATACGCATGATTTTTTTCAGACTTATCGGTTCTATGAGAAAGTGCTGTGCTGAAGTAGAAGCGACGACCAAATCAGCTTGTTCGAGCATCGTTTCTAAATTGCTCAGACGGTTGGCTGTTTCAATCACAGCTTCTTTTTGTCTGAAATGCGCGACAGCTAAACTTCCCATTTCACCTTGACCCAGCAGTAAACAGCGCAAGTTTTTCAAATTTCCAAATACTTTTTGAGCAAGCTGAACAGCCGCATAAGCAATTGTTACAGCATTTTTTCCCAGTTCAGTTTCTGTTCGAACCCGTTTGGCCGTCAAGAAAGCCTGTGAAAAAGCTTGGGTTAATCTAGGTCCTACGGCCCCCTGCTCTTTTGCGTGAGAATAGGCTGTTTTCACTTGCCCTAATATTTGAGGTTCTCCGATAATTAAAGAGTCCAAAGATGAAGTCACACGCATGAGCTGTAACAAAGCATTTTGACCTTGGTGAAAATACAAATGAGGCCGAAGAAGCTTATTAGGGATCCGATGATATTCATGCAAGAAAGTTTCTAAAGCTATTCCACCATGCTCTGGGTGTCCTTGAGCATAGATTTCAGTGCGATTACAAGTACTTAAAATAGCTGCTTCTTCAATATATTCTTCTAAGACAGCTCTTTCTAAAGCATCTGTCAGTTTATCTTGTGAAAAAACAACTTTCTCTCTTAATTCAACCGGTGTTTGATGATGATTAAGTCCGATACAAATGAAATCAGAGAGCATAATGATGACTCCAATTAAAATAGTTCAGAGTTAAAAAACCAATCAACATAAGTGTCACACCCATGAGTGTGATCAAAACAGCCAATCTACCTCGCCAGCCAACCCAAAATCTTGCAAGCAAAACAATCGCAAATAAAACCCAATTAGACATCGACCACAGCTGTCTTGGATCTAAATACCAGTAAGTTCCCCATTGCTTAAAAGCCAACCAAGAACCTGCCACAATACCTAAAGTCATCAAAACAAACGCCGTGATCAAAAGCACCAAACCAAGGGTATCAACGGCTTGGATTGATGGGAGTGAAACAATTTTTTTTCTGTTTTTTAAAACATAATCCTGACGCAAATAGAGCAGCGAGGTCACGGCCGTAAGCATGAGTAGAATATCAGAAGCAATGGCAGAACTAAGATGAACGAACAACACGTTCAGACTGATTTGCTTCGTTTTTCGATCATCGTCAACTACCAGGCAATTCAGAAATCGTTAGGTACGTAGAGCTTACAAGTTCCTGATCGCAGTGTTCTACGACACAGCTTTTGGAACTTTCTGTGCGCCCCCACAAACATGACCATTTACAATTTGAAATATCTGTTAGTAGCAAACATACAAGTCCGTAGTTAAAACAGTTATAGATGTCCGCAATC
>JBAXMC010000082.1:0-8491 GCA_037134495.1 Myxococcaceae bacterium | reverse complement strand
GTTTTGTCCCTGAAATCTTGGTGCCTGCTTTGCTTGAACTTGAAAAAGCTTTTCGTGAGAATTGGCAAGATCAAGATTTTAAGCAGGAATTACAAACGCTGTGGGAAGACTATGCAGGGCGTCCAACGCCGCTGTATCGATGTCGTAATTTAGCCGCTGATACCAAAACACAGATTTATTTAAAACGAGAAGATTTGGTTCATGGTGGAGCTCATAAGACCAATCAAGTGCTCGGGCAGGGCTTGCTTGCCAAACGTATGGGTAAGACTAGATTGATTGCTGAAACAGGGGCAGGGCAGCATGGTGTGGCTACAGCTTTGGTCGGCGCGCTGCTTGGCTTTGAAACTTGTATCTACATGGGCGCTAAAGATGTCGAACGTCAGCGTCTGAATGTCTTTAGAATGCAGTTGTTGGGTGCGCAGGTTGTTGCAGTTCAATCAGGCTCTCAGACGCTTAAAGACGCTGTCAATGAGGCTCTCAGAGACTGGTGTTCGAGTTATGAACATACGCATTATTTGATTGGGACGGTTGTAGGTCCAAAGCCTTTTCCTGAGGTGGTTCGTGAGTTTCAACGTGTGATTGGAATTGAAGCCAAAGCGCAATTTGTAAAGCGCCTCGGTCGCTTGCCAGATGCTGTAATTGCCTGCGTAGGTGGTGGATCGAATGCTATTGGGATATTTTCGGAATTTATCCCAGACGCAGCTGTTAAACTCATAGGTGTTGAACCTGAACACGGAGCAACGCTTCAAAACGGAAAACCTGGCATTTTGCATGGTACATACACGCAGGTTTTGCAAGATTCTGATGGCCAAATACAGGAAGCGCATTCTATTTCAGCAGGTTTAGATTACCCGGGTGTTGGACCTGAACATGTAAGTTTAAAAGCCAGTGGGCGAGCTCAATATGTTTCTATTTCAGACTCTGAAGCTCTTGAAGCTCTGCATTTATTGGCAAAACACGAGGGTATTATCCCAGCGCTCGAATCTGCACATGCTCTCGCTTATGCACTCAAATTGGCACGTGAGAGTACAAAAGAACAAATCTTATTGCTTAATCTGTCTGGTCGAGGTGATAAAGACATGGAGACAGTTTTAAAACACTTGGGCGATCAAGTTTTGCCGGTGAAAACCATGGGTGAGGTCAAGCTATGAGTCGCTATGAACCTATGTTTGCAAGGCTTTCTGACCAGAAAAGGGGCGCTTTTGTACCTTTTTGGATGCTGGGTGACCCAGATTTAACTCAAAGCTTAGAAATTATAGAAATTTTGGTTTCTAACGGCGCCGATGCATTAGAACTGGGGATTCCATTTTCAGACCCAGTAGCTGATGGGCCTGTGGTTCAAAAAGCAGCAATGCGGGCTTTGAATGCAGGGGCTAATCTAGAAGCCTGTTTTAAACTACTCACGCAGATTCGCCAAAAATATCCTGAGATACCCCTCGGGTTATTAACTTATGCCAATTTGGCTATTTGTAAGACAGCCGATTGGTTTTATGAGCAATGCGCCAAGGCTGGAGTTGATGCTGTTTTGTTAGCGGATGTGCCTAGTTTGGAAGCCGAATCTTTTTGCGAAGTGGCTCTAAAACATAAGATAGACCCTGTTTTGATTGCAGCGCCAAATATGTCTGAAGAACAAATCAAAGCTGTTGCCAGATTATCTAAAAGTTATGTCTATATGGTGACTCGTGCAGGAGTTACGGGTGCAAATGAGAAGCTAGAGCTGAGCTCGAAAGATTTGATTCAAAAGCTCCAGAAAGCAGGAGGACCGCCTGTGTTGCTTGGGTTTGGAATCTCAAAGCCAGAACATGTAAGACAAGCTATGTTAGAGGGAGCAGCAGGAGCTATTTCAGGCTCAGCTGTGATTTCTTTGGCTTATGAAACTCCTGAACAGCTACCTGGATTTATGAAAGAAATGAAAGCAGCATGTTAAGAAAAGTTATGTTTATTCTTTGTCTGTCACTTTCTGCACAAGGAAATGACTCTGAAAGATTTGCACGGATTTTGCAGGCAGACCCTGAGTTTATTTTTAAGTGTATCAGAGAAGGCTTGACTCCTTTGGTGGTTCAGCTTGCTCAATTGCTGCCTGTTTTGGTTTCAGAAACATTTATGAAGTGTGAAGATGGCTGTTATTACACGGCTATTGGCTATGCTGTTGCTTTAGCTCAAACAGATATGATCGAGGCGTTTCGTAAAGCTAGAACTTCTTTGTAAGCGCCTAGGAGTTCTTTTTTAAGGGCATTCGCACTGCCAAAATATTGATGGTCTGTTTTGATGAAAACTTGGATCTTATCTGGCAGTATTAAATAGTTAATTCCAATAATATTGGGGTCTGTGTCTGTGTAACCACCAAGTTCATATCCTGGCAGATAACCAGGGTGTGAAGTTGTAATATCGCAAAAGCCTTTGAATGAATTGTTTCCCTGTTTAGACTCTTTGACCAGCTTCTTATGAGCTGTGATTGCGCTTTCTAAGTTTTTGACTCTGGGATTTAAAATAAATTGCTTGGATTCAGGAGTGGTGCATAAAATCGTGTCATATCTTCCTCCTGGAAAATGTCCCATGCTGACCGATTCGCTTACACTCATGAATTTCCCAAAATGCTTGTAGGCTGCTAGCTGAATGACTATTTGGAAAGCTGCATCTGAAATCTTAGAAGTAGTTAAGATATCGAAAGAAATTAATTCTCGTTGTGAAAGCTCATCTTGACTCAAGTTAGTTGCATTCTTGATTTCTAATTCAAGTTTAGGGTTGCTTCCCCATTTAAGTTTTTTGTATTCAAGTACCTCTCCAGTTGGCGCAGAGAGGTTTTTGACAAGTGCTTCCTGGTGGACTTTAGAAACATAAGCTGCACACGCTTGACCATCGATCATTGTGTGATCACGATTGAGTCCCGCTTTGCCATTTTTAAATACGATAATCTGGTGGCTCTTATCATACCAACGGTTTTCAGGGTTCTGATGTGCAACGGCTTTGACTTTTTCTTCTCTGTTTTGAGGAGCTGTATTTAAATCAATAGCCACAAAGAGCAGGGCGCTTTGAATGGTTTTCAAGTTTTCTTGATTTAAATGGGTGTAGATTTCGCTCCATTTTTGTCTAGGCAGCGTTGTTAGGAGGCCTACTGTAGGTTCAGGTTTCGAAATCTGAGCATCTTGGATAATGGTTATGAGAGTCTTCTTGAGATGTGATGCAGAAAGTTGAGAAAGCTCTAAGCAATAAAACTGTCCTAAGACAGAGATAATCAGATGCGACTGGGATTTCCATTGTCTAACTTGGTCTTTTTTGTCGTGAGGAATCCGGCTGGTTGAAAATAAGTAATTTGAGGGATTTGCGTGATAAAACTTCAAAGCAGAAAGTATCAAAGCTGTTGCTCTGTCTACAGCAGATTGACAAGCAGGGTCGTCCTCGAATAGATAAAAAACATTTGAATAAAATGAAATAGAACGCCTGTTAGACAAATAAAAATTCTGCATACAAGCGTCGGTCCAACTTTTTAGGGGTCTCCAATTGGTAGATAAAGCAACACCTGCAAGAATTGCCGCTCCACCCAACCATGAT
This sequence comes from Myxococcaceae bacterium, assembly GCA_037134495.1. Lineage (GTDB taxonomy): Bacteria > Myxococcota > UBA727 > UBA727 > JABDBI01 > AER2-1. The sequence continues at coordinate 4,939 of JBAXMC010000082.1, read as the reverse complement.
TGCAGCGTAAGTTTTTCGTTTAAGATAAAATAAGCCAAAATGGCTGCTAGAATAGGTTGTAAATATTCAAACTGGGCAACTCTAGAAGCTGGGTGGTGTCTGACAGCCCAAACCACTAGAAAATAGCCCAGGAGTGTTGCAATTAGCACGCTGTAAATCGCCGCAATCCATAATGCTGGCGTCATGGTTGGCCAACTGAAGTTGAGAATGTCGTTGTAAGCGAACAGAGGTACCCACAAAGCAGTTAAGATAAAAATCCAAGCGGTAATCCAGACAGGGTCGTGTTTTTTGAAAAAATCTTTGGATAGAGCTAAAAAAGCCGCATAGCAAATACAGCTGAAAAGGGTCAAAGAATCACCCCAAAGAGTGGTGCTGATGAGTTTGTATTCTTCGAGATGGCAAAAAACGAGAACGCCTAAAAGAGAGATGCCTACGCCAACAAGTTGTCGCCGAGTTGCTTTTTCAAAGCCAAACAAGACAACGATCAAGAGCGTGAGTAAAGGCGTTAGAGAGTATAAAACAGCGCTGTTTGTAGATGTTGTATAGCGAAGGCCTAGAAGGAAAAAACATTGGGTCAAAACCCCGCCCAATAGGGCAAAAAGCGTTACAGGAACAAAAAAATCTCTTGAAAAATTGGGGTGAGGTCTTTTAGACAAGATGGCAAAGGTCAGTAAAAGCAAACCCGCTAAACTGCTTTTGATGCAAACCCAAATGAGGGGTGGAAATGTTTGCACCAACGGCTTAGACAAGACGTAACTCATTGCCCAGATGAACTGAATTGCTAATAATCCCAATCGGTCTACCTCGGCTGTACTTAGTCTTGGAGAGGTAGTTTTGGACTTGCGAGACACCTTCTTGCCAAAATAGAAATGCTGATTTATATAAGACAGCAATGAAATATAAAATATCTGCAGTTTTTTTTATTTTTTTAATCGCCTCAAACTCTGCTTTTTCTATTGATATTTCAGAAAAGCAACAAGAGGAAATTAGAGCTGCGTTAGATGAACGTGTGAAATGCAAGAAAGACCTGAGTCGTTTTAGTGTAGAGGCTGGAGTTGGATTTGCTCTTATAACGTTTGCATTTTTTTGCCCGATTGAACCATACAGATATTATGTTGCTCAGAACTGTTTTAATATTCTTAGTTTTGGATCCTACTATGTTTCTGAGCTCTTAAAACACGTGTATCTCAACGTAAAAGCTGAAAAAAATCTTGAAAAAGAGAGAGAGAAGCTGCGTGACCTGCTCAATGTCCCATAATGAAGATTATGTTAACTGTCTTGAGATTTGGGTTTGATTAAGGATGCGTGATTGCTCGGCCTGCTTGTTTCTTGGTGTCATAGCGATATAGTCTCAAAACATGCTGAAAACCTACTCTTTTTCAATTATTTTAATTTTATCTGTCTTTTTGGGTGGATTCACGGGTCATATTTTTGGAGAATCTGTTCGCTGTTTAAAACCGCTGGGCGATATTTTTTTAAATCTTATTTTTACTGCCATTGTGCCATTGGTGTTTTTTAGCGTGTCTTCTGCTATTGCACGGGCAGGGGTTTTGGGAAAACTGACTAAGATACTTTCTTCAATGACGCTGGTCTTTCTTATAACCAGTGCCATAGCTGCCGCATTAACTATTATAGTGGTTAAAATTTTTCCTCCAGCAAAAGATGTTTATCTCGCTTTAAACATGCCTGCTGCTGTACCAACAGGTGATTTTTTAAATCAGATAGCGGGAATTTTTACGGTTCCAGAATTCTCCAAATTACTTTCACATACAAACATGTTGGCACTTATTTTATTTGCGATTTTAATAGGGCTTGGGTCTACATCATCTCAGGTGTTTACTTCGTTTTTGAATGCAGGCGAAGCTGTCTTAATGCGCGTTTTCTCATACATCATGTATTTCGCGCCGATTGGATTTTTTGCTTATTTTGCGGTTTTAGTGAGTGAATTGGGGCCTGCGTTGATTCAAAGCTATGTACGTGTTTCTGTGATTTACTATGTTTTTGCGGTAATTTATTTTATCGCTGCCTATTCTCTTTATGCTTATTGGGCCGGCAAAAGAGCAGGGGTTAGAACATTCTGGAAATATGTATCTCTTCCCGCAACGACTTCTGTGGCTACTTGTAGCAGTGCTGCGAGTATCCCTGCTAATCTAATTGCCGCTAGGTCGATGGGTATTTCTGCTGAAGTCTATGAAACGGTGGTTCCGCTGGGTGCTATTTTACACAAAGAAGGGTCTGTCATTGGTGGTGTTGTGAAAATCGCTTTTTTATTTGGCATTTTTCACATGAATTTTTCAGGAGCTTCTGTTTTGCTCATGGCACTTGGAGTTTCTCTTTTGGTCGGAACCGTGATGGGAGCGATTCCAAGTGGTGGCATGCTGGGAGAATTGTTAATCCTAACGGTTTATGGATTCCCCTCAGAAGCCTTGGTTGTTATTGCGGCTATCAGTGTGATTATTGACCCAATTGCAACTTTATTAAACGTCACAGGCAATACTGTCAGCAGCATGATGGTTGCACGCATGGTGGATAGGAAGCAATAGACTTTAGCGAGCTCGGTAACGATCGATTGAACGAACATGCCAATCCCCGTAAATACACTCATCAGTATCGCCATAACGTGTATCTTGAGTTAATATGGACACTGAACGAATCGCTGTGGTCGATTGTGGCGTAAAAAAAATCGCTAGCGTATAACGTTCTATCGGTCCGATTGCTCTGTGAACACGGTGTTCCGTCGCTTTAAGCTTATCGTTAGAAATTAGCTGACCAAATTCGCCAACTTGGAAAAGCAAAACGTCTGAATCATGCACAACTACTTTTCTGAATTCCGCTGCATCTGTTCGCACAAATAGACCAGCCTCGGGTGGTTCTGAAACAGGAACGTTCTCTTGAAAATAAAAGGCTGGGAGTAGTGCAGTCAAAGTTCCGTGATCGAAGTGAGCACCACACCAGTAGGGGTTGGGATCAATTGCCTTTTGGTTTCGGTAGTACAACATCCGACCAATCGCGCCTAGATCATCTGGGGAAATACCAGTGTCGCCACCGGTTAGAGCAACTTTCTCCATCACGGTTTTCGCCACGTCGGTGATCAAGACACCCAGATTTTGGAATGCCGATTTCAATGGAACTTCAGCTGGCCACTTGTTATCGATGTCTTGGTCTAGGCGTGTATAAAAAGAAACTTTATTTCTATCAATCGCCCAAGAACCATCTGGACGCTGAAACTTCTCCATACCCTCTTCGTAGCCCAAAAATTCGCCTATATCACGGTTTGGTGCATACTGATTTTTTGTCGCTTCTGACAACGCTTGAAAATCTCTGGCTGTTTGAATAAATTCAGCAACAAGCTCACGAAACCCGGGAACCTCTTTGATTCCGACAATACCATTTTTAAGAAGAGCTTCTTTCAACTTGTTTACAGCAGCCGCATTGTTTGCTGAAAAATCTTCGTAAGTAATGATTTCGACATCTAACGCCGTTCCCATTGCAGCGTCGAAAACCAATAAAAATGACAAAACAAAATATTTCAATATGATTTTAATTTCAGCACACTTACAAAGTATGTGTGCTGATTGTCAAGACAGCCTGCAATTTGGCAGGGCAATGTGGTTAAAAAATCGGTCAGCCTTTCCGCTGGATGCTCCTGTTTCGATTTCAAACTGTTTAAAGAGTTTATTCATGCTGGCTTCAGCCGTTCTAGGCAGTAAATCTTCAGGCAGTTCGAGTTCTAGCTCATAATCGATTTGTCCATTTCCAAAGTCTGTCGCATCAAATTCTAAGTCTAGTTGATGCGTGCCAATCGAGTAGGGGACATGGATTCTCGTGTTTTTAAAAGAACCGACGAGTCCGAGTGTTTCTTTCGTAATTTCTTGGATGCGTTTAAGCGGGGAAATTCTTGGCCAGGTTTGATGGATCAAGTCTATAGGAGATAGCAGGCCATCGAGTAGTTTCTGTGCGTCGTTCTTTGGAATGACTTCTTCCCACTCATCATGGATTGATAAAATTTTGGAGCGTTTGCGAGTGCCTTCTGGGGCTGCTTTGCAGGTAAATTTAAAAAGCTCGTTTGATTTTCGAAGTCGAACAAAAACATGCTGAGCTTTGAGTTTCAAATCAGGTGTGTCAAACAAATAATTAATTTGATTCTCTCTACGGTGTTCACCGCTCAGAGAATCCAGCAGAGTTTTATAGGCCTGTTGATTTTTGAATCTGTATTTGAGTTCAATTTCTTGAATCATGGTGTTAAAAGCCTAGCATGAACACACGCATCGAGACAGACAGTTTTGGAGAAATCAAAGTTCCTGAAAAAGCCTATTGGGGTGCTCAAACTCAGCGGAGTTTACAGAATTTCAAAATTGGCTATGAGTGTTTTCAACCTGAATTAATCAAAGCCTATGCCTTGGTTAAACAAGCTGCTGCCTATGTAAACGGTCAATTAGGAGAGATATCTCCGGAAATCTCAGATTTGATCCAAGAAGCAGCAGGTGAAATTTTTGAAGGTAAACTTGCAGATCAATTCCCTCTGGCTGTTTGGCAGACTGGCTCTGGTACCCAGACCAACATGAATCTAAACGAAGTGATTTCAAACAGAGCGATTGAAATTGCTGGTGGTAAAATGGGCAGCAAAAAGCCTGTGCACCCCAACGATCATGTGAACAGAGGCCAAAGCACCAACGATACCTTTCCAACAGCCATGCATGTGGCCAGTGTTCTAAGCCTGCATGAGAAGCTTTTTCCGGCTCTCGATAAATTGACTAAAACACTTGATAGAAAAGCTCATGAATACAGCAAGATTGTGAAGATGGGACGTACACATTTGCAAGATGCGACGCCGATTACCCTGGGTCAAGAGATCTCTGGTTGGGTAGCGCAGCTTAAAGCCGCAGAACATGCAATTGTTGGTTTTAGTCCTCAAATTTGTGAGCTTGCGGCAGGAGGA
>JBAXMC010000081.1:0-8518 GCA_037134495.1 Myxococcaceae bacterium | reverse complement strand
GAATTGGGTGGCTGGGATAATTTAACATTCCATCTGGGCAATAACATGCTCGTACGCATGCCTAGCGCTGCTAGTTATGCCGACCAGGTAGAAAAAGAACACCGCTGGTTACCCAAATTGGCACCCTTTTTACCTCTTCCAATCCCAACACCTCTGGCCATGGGCAAACCTGCTGAAAGTTATCCGTGGCATTGGTCTGTCTATCAGTGGATCGACGGTGAAACTGCTTCACTTGAACGCATCACTGATTTAAACAAATTTGCTGTGGCGTTGGCGAAATTCCTGCTTGCTCTGCAAAAGATCGATAGTAAAGGTGGACCCGTTTCAGGTCTGCATAATTTCTATCGTGGTGGGCTGCTAGCAACCTATGACCATGAAACAAGAGAGGCCATCACAACTCTTGGCAACAAAATCGATTTCAAGGCTGCAATAAAAGTATGGGAAACAGCACTTGCCTCCACTTGGCAAGGATCTCCTGTTTGGGTTCACGGTGACGTTGCTGCCACTAATCTGTTGGTCAAAAATGGGCAACTGAGTGCCATCATTGATTTTGGTTGCATGGGCAAAGGGGACCCTGCGTGTGATTTGGTGATTGCATGGACATTGTTCACAGATAAAAGCCGAGAAGTATTTCGTCAAGCTTTGGCACTTGATAATGCGACGTGGGAACGAGCTCGTGGATGGGCTCTCTGGAAAGCGCTCATCACAGCAGACAAATCTAAACAGATAATTGAGGAAGTGCTATACCGCTAGGCGCGGGGATGCTTTTCAAATTTGAATTGCCTGGGCAAATAAAAATGCAAAAATTATAATGCAGCAATCTAGACATCCATAGATCGCTTCAATGCTAAAGCGCTTCGCAATGACGATAGAGAGGGGGGTTGACACTCTATTTGCAATTGCGAATCATTCTCAAATGAAAAAACACTTGCTCGCTCTTTTTCTAATCTCTTCTGGGGCTTACTCGCACGGTCACCACCATCACGGTACAGCAGATGAGGCTGTTACGGGCTTCTCCATTCTATGGAATGTCCTCGAAATTTTCAATCACGGTGCTGCACTTTTAGATTTTGGACACATAAACTGCTGTGGTCATACAACCAAAGCTTTTCATGCTCTTGAGTTCGTTGGACATAGCACCAACTTAGTTTCAGGTGTTTCACATTTTATGGAAGAGAACATTCCTCTTACTCTTATACCCATTGCCTCATTGGTCTACAACTCATGGGCAACGCATGCGCAATATCAAACGATAACAGCAAGAAGCAAAACTGCTCTAGGTGGAATCTTAACGCTCGCTTCCGTCGCAGACATTTTCGGACACGCAGCCAGCGCTTATGTCGCCGCCAGAGAGATAGCAGGGATTTGACACCTCGCTTGCTTTGTGCTTTAGCCTGAAGTCATGTCGCGACGAAAAATAGCTTTGATTGGCTCAGGCAATATTGGCGGAACTCTTGCTCTCTTGGCCACACAGCGGCAACTCGGTGATGTGGTCTTATTCGATGTCTTCGGTGGCACAGCCAAGGGCAAAGCTCTTGATCTAAGCCAGATGGCTTCTCTCCTTCATAACGACACCACTTTGCAAGGCACAGATTCTTACGCTGATATCGCTGGAGCTGATATTTGTATCGTAACAGCCGGGTTTCCTAGAAAGCCAGGCATGAGCCGTGAAGATTTGCTGCAAAAAAATCTTGAAGTAACCAGGCAAGTCGCCGCAGGTGTTCGCGAATATGCACCCAAAGCTTTTGTCATCATGGTGACCAACCCCCTAGACGCCATGGTCTATGCTTTTCACAAGGCCAGCAACTTACCCAAAACTCACGTCGTTGGCATGGCTGGTATCTTAGACTCTACGCGTTTCAGAGCTTTCTTATCTGACGAGCTCAAAATTAGTCGTGAGGATATTCAGGCTTTTGTTTTGGGCGGCCATGGCGATGACATGGTTCCATTGCCTAGATTTTCAAATGCGGGTGGGATTCCCCTGCCAGAGCTCGTTCGTATGGGTCTGCTCAAACAAGAACGTCTCGAAGCGATTATTGACCGAACCCGAAAAGGCGGCGGAGAAATCGTCCAGCTTTTAGGCAATGGCTCCGCTTTCTACGCTCCCGCTTTATCAGCCATAGAAATGGCAGAAAGTTATGCTTACGACCAAAAACGCTTACTACCCTGCGCCGCTTACTTAGAAGGTGAATATGGCGTGAATGGCCTCTTTATGGGCGTTCCAATTGTCATTGGCGCCAATGGCGTTGAAAGAGTTGTCGAACTCAAACTAGAACCTGAAGAAAAAGAATCTTTCCTCAAATCAGTCTCATCGGTTCAAAAAACAGTGGATGAAGTCAATGGCCTCCATTAGCGCTAAGATTCTAATGGCTCTTTCGGGGCTGTTTTTGATGAGCTTTTTGGTGATCCACTTATTGGGTAACTTGCAAATTTTTGCCGGCCCAGAAGTTTTTAATGCCTATCCAGAAACGCTGCACCACTACCCAATCTTGCTCTGGTCAGCCCGCATTTTTTTAATCTGTGCTTTTACACTGCATATCCTAACTTCGGTTTATTTAAGCACCAAAAACAAAGCTGCCAGGCCCATTGCTTATGCGCAAAAAAAATCAGTAGCAGCCTCATTAGCATCTAGAACCATGTTACTAGGCGGCTTAGTGATTTTAGGATTCTTGTTGTTTCACTTAAGCCATTTAACCTGGCGATGGGTGTTTCCTGAGTATTCTAACTTAGATCTCTACTCGCTCACCGTTTTGAGTTTTCAAAATATTTTCGTAACGGCTTTCTATGTGCTTGCTCAAGTTTTCTTGGCGTTGCACCTCAGTCATGGATTTTCAAGCGCTGCACAAACTTTGAGTTTAACGCGTTGGTGCGCGAAAACTTTTAGGATTTCAGGCTATGCTTTCGCGGTCACAATCACCCTGGGTTACATTTCAATTCCCGTTTCTATTTGGTTAGGATTCATCCATGCTTAATGCTCAGATTCCAGCAGGGCCCATTGATGAGAAATGGCCTGCTTATTGCGATGCCAGCAAACCCATTAATCCGGCCAATAAACGCAAATATCATATTATTGTCGTTGGGACTGGTCTTGCCGGCGCTTCTGCTGCTGCAAGTCTCGGTGAACTTGGTTTCCGAGTGTCGACTTTTTGTTTTCAAGACAGTCCTCGCCGAGCTCATAGCATTGCTGCTCAAGGTGGAATTAACGCCGCTAAAAATTATAGAAACGACGGCGACAGTGTTCACAGGCTTTTTTATGACACGATCAAGGGCGGTGATTTTAGAGCTCGTGAAGCCAATGTATATAGACTCGCACAACTCAGCCTCAAGATTATCAACCAGTGTGTTGCTCAGGGCGTGCCTTTTGCACGTGAATATGGCGGACTACTAGACAACCGATCTTTCGGTGGGTCTTTAGTTTCGAGAACTTTTTATGCTCGCGGGCAAACAGGCCAACAATTATTACTCGGTGCTTATGGTGCTTTAAATCGCCAAATCGCTGCAGGCACAGTCAAAAGCTATGCCCGAACAGAAATGCAAGACTTGATTGTCGTTGATGGCGAAGCCAAAGGCATTGTCACGCGTGATTTGCTTACAGGCGAATTGCAAACACAGATGGCAGACGCTGTTGTACTTGCCACGGGCGGTTACGCGCCTGTGTTTTATTTGTCCACCAATGCTGTTGGCTGCAACGTCACTGCAACTTACAGAGCCTATAAGAAAGGCGCTTTTTTTGCGAACCCTTGCTACACGCAGATTCACCCAACTTGCATCCCACAATCTGGCGATCATCAATCAAAACTTACTTTGATGTCAGAATCACTGCGAAACGACGGTCGTGTTTGGGTACCCCTCAAAAAAGGCGATACACGTCCACAAGAGCAGATCCCTGAATCAGAACGCGATTATTATCTCGAAAGAAAATATCCAAGTTACGGAAACTTGGCTCCGAGAGATATTTCTTCAAGAGCCGCCAAACAAGTTTGCGATGAAGGTCGAGGTGTCGGACCTGGTGGTCGTGGAGTTTATTTAGATTTCAGCGATAGCATTAAACGCTTAGGTCAAGATAAAATAGCCGCTCGATATGGCAACTTGTTTGATATGTATGCCAAAATTACAGGCGAAAACCCTTATCAAAGCCCAATGAGAATCTACCCAGCTGTGCACTATACGATGGGCGGCCTTTGGGTTGATTACAGCTTGATGAGTAATCTACCAGGTTTGTTTGTGCTCGGTGAAGCCAATTTTTCAGACCACGGTGCGAATAGACTCGGCGCCAGTGCCCTCATGCAAGGCCTTGCCGATGGTTATTTTGTATTACCCAACACGATTGCGAGTTATTTAAATCATGTCAAACCTGGCGTAATCAAAGATTCAGATGCGCATGCAACAAAAGCCTTACAAGAAGCCAAGGAACCTATCAGGCGTCTCATGGGCATAAGAGGCAAACATTCTCCAGATTATTTTCATCGAGAACTCGGCAAAGTCATGTGGAACGACTGTGGCATGGGTCGTACAGAAAAAAGCCTCAAGAATGCTCTCTCTGAAATCCCCAAAATTCGTGAAGCCTTTTGGAGAGATGTCTGTGTCCCTGGAAGTGCTGAAGATTTTAATCCGACTTTAGAAAAAGCTTCTCGCGTGGCTGATTTCTTAGAATTCTCCGAGTTACTTTGTTTGGATGCGCTTGAACGCAAAGAAAGCTGTGGTGGCCACTTTCGTGAAGAGTTTCAAACTGAAGATGGAGAAGCTCAGCGCGATGACGCTCATTTCAGCCATGTTGCTGCTTGGCAATATACAGGTCAAAAGCCCATCAGACACCAAGAAGAACTTACTTTCGAGAATATTGCCTTGGCTCAAAGGAGCTACAAATGAGTCTGTTAAATCTCACTCTCAAAGTCTGGCGTCAAAAAAATAATTCAAGCAAAGGAGAGTTGGTAACTTATAACGCTCCCAATATCTCGCCAGACATGTCTTTCTTAGAAATGCTCGATATCGTGAATGAGAAGTTAATCGAGGAGCACAAAGAACCGATTGCTTTTGAGTCCGATTGCCGAGAAGGCATCTGCGGCGCGTGTTCGATGGTCATCAACGGAATTGCGCACGGGAAAGAACGTGGCACAACAGCCTGTCAGCTCCACATGCGGCATTTTAAAGATGGCGAAACTATTACGATAGAGCCTTGGCGCGCGAAAGCTTTTGCGCCGATTAAAGATCTGGTGGTCGATCGCAGTGCATTTGATCGGATTCAGCAAGCCGGTGGCTTTATCTCTGTTAATACAGGTTCTGCACCCGATGCGCATAGCATTTTGGTTCACAAAGACGATGCAGAGAAAGCATTTGATTCAGCAGCTTGTATTGGCTGCGGTGCTTGTGTTGCTGCTTGTAAAAACGCGTCTGCAATGCTTTTTGTGGGCTCCAAAATATCTCAACTATCTCACCTACCTCAGGGCGACCCTGAACGCAAAAGCCGTGCCAAATCTATGATTATGCAAATGGACGCAGAAGGTTTTGGATCTTGTACCAATACACTTGAGTGTGAAGCGGTTTGTCCAAAAGAAATTAGCACCCGAGTGATCTCAGAACTCAATTGGGAGTTCATGCGATCTTGATTCTGAGCTGATTCTCACTTATCTTGAAAATATCATGTCTGTTCCTCTATTAGCTTATGGTCTCAAATTTTGGCTTTGGCCCTATCGGCTTCAGTTTATCTCTCATTTAAAATCACCGAAGCGAACTCAGGACCGCGTACTTCGTCAAATTGTCAACAATCTCAGCCATACGAAATATGGTCTTTTATTCAACGTAAACTCGCGAGACAGCTACACTGAGTTCTCCAAAAAAGTACCCGTTGTCACTTACGATAAGCTCAAACATTGGATTGACCGCCAAAAAAGTCATGAAAGCAATATTTTAGTCAACGAATCTATTACACAATACACCTATGTTCATGGGACCAAGCTTCTGCCTTACACCAAGAGTCTCGAAGGTTCTTTCTTTCGTTTTTTTGCGATTCAATTGGCAAATTCTAAACTCTCTGATTTAGACATACAATCCGTGTTTGATTGCTACAAATCTTATTGGTCCGGCAAACCTATCTCTTTCCCAAAAACTTTACTGAGCCCCAATCAGCCGTACAAACTAGAAGCACCTTTGCTTATAAAGCTCCCACAAAGTCCCAGTTTATTGCCTCTATTATCAGAAGTTTTTTTTGAGTTTGCAGATAAAGATAAAAAAATTTGGAGACTTCATGAACTTCAAGGGAATACAGAGTACGACGTGATTATTAGTCAGAAGTCAGGTCTTTATCGCTACCAGGTTGGACTTTCTGTTCTGACGTGTGAATTTTTTAAAAAAACCCCTAGCTTTCAGGTGCTCCATGATTCGTATTCTGATTTCGGACAAACTTCCGAATTATAAGTGATCAAACCAAAGAATCTTCGAGCATTTTCAAGCATCAAATCAAATTCTTCTCTGTTTGGCGTTTCTGATGTTCCGCCCTCCACATAGGTTCCTCCAATCAGACCTATGTCCTCGGGGTCTCGATTCAAAAGACGTTTTGGCAAAAACAGAAATGACCGTCGAACCTTCAAGCCAGACGTTGTTTTACCTGTGTCGAAATAGACCAAAATCATATATTGCAGATGGCTCGGACTCTGATTTTTAAGCAAAATCAAGTGCCCTTGCACTGACACCATTGCTTCATCATGGTTGAGTTGCTCTGCACCAAACCCAGCACAATTAATAATAAGTTTATTTTCGATTTCATCGAATGACTTCAATTTTCGTTGCGTAAAATGAACATCACTCTTGCGCAAGAAAGCTTCAAGATGGCTCATCATTTTGCCTGTATCTATAAAGATCCCTCGTTCATAAACGACCATCTTGTGAGTTATTTTGCCAAAATCTAAAATAACCTCTTTCGCTGGTGGCATAACGACACCTACATAAGGTTCAAGACCAGAATCTTGACGGTTTTCAAAATAAGCAGGAAGAATGCTCGCTCCGTCAGGAAAATCCGGGTGTTTTTTTTGCGCAATAGCTTCATAAAATTTATATGAGGCAAAACCAAGCTCATTAAGCAGCATCTGTGCTTCTGGATTATTGTCCATGGAGACAGGGGCGAAAAGACCGCCTGCTTGATGAGAAGGCAAAGCGTCAAATTTATCTGCAATAATCGAAATATTTTTGAAACCCCGTTGCAGCAGATTATAGGCCACAAAAAAACCTGATACACCTGCTCCAATGATAGAAATCGGCATATCTGATGGAGCCAGAAATAGATTGTTCACATGTTGCGCTGCTCCTGGACCCAGAGTCCACCCGCTTCCTCCAAGTCCGTAATGATGAACAAGGGTTTTATTGTGCCATTGTTTTACGCTCATTTCCGGAGATTGACGTCTCATGGGTCGATGGCACAAAATCCGATCTCCAAGAGAAGCGTCTTCCAAATTCGGAGGCGTTACTCTTACAGTTTCTTGAGCATGCGCTGAAAATGGCCAATACAATACCAAGGCATGAAATGCCGCAATTTTCAATTTTTTATTCATGACTACTAAATCCTGACTATTTATTTTGTTTACGATCTACGATTGCTGTCACGCATGAGTCTGACCAAATATTAATCGCCGTCTCGAGCATATCGATGAGACTGTAAAAAGGCAAAATGATACCCATCCAAGTCAGCGGCAAATTAAGTGTGGTCAAGAGAGCTGAAGCCAGGAAATAACAACCCATCGGTACCCCAGCATTTCCAATAGCAGCAAGCGTAGCAATCCCAATCCATAAAATATAATCGTACGCAGAAAATATGATACCGTTGCTTTGAGACACAAACAGAACCGTAATCAAAATAAATCCAGCACAGGCATTCATATTAATCGTCGTGCACAACGGGAAACTAAAACGAGCCACCTTCGGCGATATACCTACTCGATCTTCTGCAGACTGAATCGCTATCGGCATCGCGCAGCAAGATGATTTAGAAAAGAAAGCGACAGATAGCGCTGGACTCATTCCTCGGACTAGCCGTAAGGGCGAAATTCCATAAAACAACAATAATCCAGGCAAAAATATAAACGCTTGAACCAAGTTCGCTGAAACAATTGTTAACAGATAGAGACCCAAGGCCTCAAGTGTTATTCCATTATGTATTTCTTTTACAAAAATCGCCACAAATGCGCATACTGCAATCGGCAGAAAATTCAGTGTTACCAAAGCAATTTTCATGATGGCTGTATACAAACTCGCAAAAAAGTCATGAAGCCGCACTCTGTGTTCACCGGGAAGAGAAAGCGTTGAAAAAGCGAGCAACAATGCAATCATTAAAATACTAATGACATTTCCATCAAGAAACGGTTGTACAAAATTGGATGGTATGACGCCAAGTAAATACGACAAATAACTTTGATTACTCTCTCCCGCTCCTGATATGTTTTGTGTCTCAATAAACTGAGCAGGCCCAATAAATAGAAAGAGACCCAAAGCAATCATGGCAGCTGCTAGCGTTGTAAACAGTGTCAAA
>JBAXMC010000080.1:0-8567 GCA_037134495.1 Myxococcaceae bacterium | reverse complement strand
GGGGAATTTTAGCATGGCAACAACACTCTTAAGATGGCTTAAACGCTATGGACCTGCTGAAATCTTTGCGATTTTAGGTGTCTACGCAGGCTATTTTCTATCGGAGAATTTCGCCCATATTATCTGGATTTCAGCCTATGCAGGTGCGATGGGTGAAAATGTCGGATTCTATGGTGTGATTGTGTATCAACGCCTCAAAGCCAAAGAAAATCTCTGGCATGTTTTAGCAGAGTTTGGACCGGCTGAAATATTGGACAGCTTGATTCTGAGGCCATTGGCATTGTTTGTTGGGGTTGAAACAATGGGACCGATGCTAGGCTTGTTGGTTGGAAAACTAGCTGGCGACGTGTTGTTTTATATTCCTGTGATTCTCACGCATGAGTTGATGCGTAAGTTTAAGAGGGGCAGCCAGTCATGAAATAGGTTGATTGAGGTGATAGTGGACTGCCTTTGAAAAAAAACTTTTTGAAAAACAGTAAGAAATGAAAGTCAAAAAGATGAGATAGGGAATTCCTAAGAAGGCAATAGAATCTCCTGTTGCATCTCCAGGTTTCTCAGTGAAACCAATCCCCAGGAGAATATAATACGGGAGCAAACTCCAGTAAGTTAAGTTTTTTAAAATGTAAGATTTTATCATCTTACTTTTGTTTTTTGTTTCCAATTTTCTTGTGCTTAAAAAAAACATCAGTAAATGATATGAAAGAAACCAAAAAATTGTGGTTCCGGCGAAGATTACCGTTGTCGGTCCAGGTACCCAATAAAGAAACCCAAATGCTAATAAAGAAAATACGAGTGCACCATGGAAAAAAAACGGATTCATTAACAGACTGATAAGGGCAAATGGAATAAGGTATGTGCCAATTTTTTCTTTTGATTTTCTAGCTAATTTCAGTGCAATTGAGAAAACAATAAGGAAAAAAATTCCCAAGCCAAAGCTTGGAGTGAGCATGTCGCTTAACATGGAGTTAATCTCAGCTCTGCTTTTAAATGAGTGCTGATTCATTTGAAAAGCCAAATGCGCGGCTCGATCTCTGAGAGATGGATTTGCGCCAGCTTGAATCAATAGACCTGCTATTTTTTCATTGGCTGCATGGATATGCAGCGGTGTTGCTCGGTCTGCATTATAGGCATTGGGATCTGCACCGGCGCTTAAGAGTTCCTGAACAATTTCTGGCTTATTGTCCTTTGCTGTGTGAAGAGGCGTATTTCCATGACTGTCTCTGCTGTTTGGGTTTGCACCATGAGCGACAAGAATTCTAACTGATTCGGCATCAGGAACCAGATGAAGAGGAGTCTGGAGGTTCATGTTACGAGCGCTTACGTTTGCGCCGGCATCGATAAGAGCTTGAGTCACTTTTGCATTTCGACTCCAATGTAGAGGTGTCATTCCGCTTAAACAGGTTTGATTTGGACTTGCACCGTGCTTAAGGAAATAAATAACTTTTTCCGCATCAGGTTCACCATGCAGTGGCTCACATACAACATATCCAGACATTGTTTATAGCTTGGCATGACTCTTTAGAGTGTGTCAATTGCGACTGCGATCTTGACCATAACTAACAACACCTTTAAGCAGAAAATTTAAGTGGTTTGTAAAAGCCTCTTCGGAACTAATATCCCAGAAGCTTTGTTGAATCGCTTCGAATTGCTTGGTTGCCTCAGGGCTTAACTCTGGAAAAGTTTTGGCTTCTGGAACATCACGAAAAACAGTAGGTTCAGCAGCTGCAAGTAGGAATCCATTCAAACCGAAGAAAAACGAACTCAGCGCTCTAGCTGCAGTTGCTGGAGGTAAACCCTCTTTGCGAAGTACAGCGAGAATTTTTGCATATTATTCCAGAAGCTTGCGTGGCATCTGGGCCCGTGTGGCCAGCATCGGAAAACTTCCTGGGTGAGAAATGGCCCGCATGGTTGGAACCAAGCTTCAGATTATGGGCATTCGTAGCTCAATAGAAGTGGAAGTACCTCGCGGACTCCGAATCACGATTAAGTGCTGGGCTGGCTCCATTTTGCTTGAAGAACTTAGCGGCGAGGTACAAGTGTCTTTGGGAGCTCAGAATTTATTTGTATTAGAATCTGGCCTCAAAAAGCAGCGTCATTTTTTTGTCCCTGGTCTTTGTTCTCTTTGCGACGGCGCGTTGATTGCTGTTGGCGTGTTAGGTGTGGCGACTATACTTGTAGAGATACCATTACTGAAAATAAGCCTTGGAATTTTTGGCGTTCTATTTTTGGCCTGGTATGCGATTGGTGTCAGATTTTCTGAAGGTATTTTAAGAACAAATTAACCGGTCTACTTTCTGGTCATGATGTTCAACTGGAATCTCTAAAATCATCTGCTGTTTCAAGCACAGACCTAAGATTTCAGGCGTAGAAGTGGCTTTTCTCAAAATTTCCAAAAAGCGGTCATAATAACCGCCTCTACGCCCTAGACGATGGCCTTGTAAGTCAAAAGCAAGCCCCGGCACAATAACAAGCTTGATACCTGTATCTAAAATCTGCTGCGCATAGGCTGTGGGGTCTGAGCCTGGTAATAAGACGCTTCTAAAACTCTTAATGAGTAAACTTGTGTCTATTTCATTTGGAAGACTCTTAAACAGAGCAACAGGTTGATCAAAATAGGCTTCTAGATCCTTTGAGACTTCATAACCGGCTTGTTCAAATACTTGAGTCTTAAACTCTGCAAGTTGTGGGAGCATCTGGGCCCTTAGCTGAGATTTAGAGACTTGATTCATTCCAACGTGTTATTTTTCAAGGCAGTATGAAATCTATCAATCTTCCTTTCACTAAGCTTCTCGAGTTTCGTTGTCTTGATGACGGATTGGCTATGACGAACGAGAAAGGCAAGCCCAATCTTATTCAATTTTTAAATTCAAAAAATGGTGACATAGTTGAAGCCATAGCGTTAAATTTGATGAACGAATTAGGTGTCAGAATAGGCACTTATGAGCTTAATGTCTTATAATCCGCAAGCGTTATGGTTTCTTGCTCGAATCCCGCATTGCAGAAGCCTTAGCAATAAGCTGTGCCAGTTCAACCAATTCATCGTTGATTTGCGTTAGGTCTGTTGGCTTTCCATCTATTGCTGCAGGTTGGTAAGCAATGCTGCCTGTGGCAGAAAAATTATCTTCAGCAACCAGCAGTCCAAACTTCCGGTTGATTTCAGGCTCGATGACTTCGTCGAGTGGATTTGCTAGGCGTTCTTTTACATCAATCATCAGTTTAGACATGAGATCTTCATGGGTCATCTCAATGAGTCCAATAACAACGACTTCTCTTGGGTCTGATGCGTTGAGTAGGCTGAACATTTTGTTTTTAGAGCCAAATCCTACTGTGTGGAACCAAGCTTTTCTAAAATCCTCGTATGTTTTGCCTTCTTTTAGGCGCCTGGAGACAATTGCAACTGTGATCATAATCGTAAAAACATCTTGACCCTGTTAGATATTGTGTTGGGTTACTAGATTTTTTCAGATAGATGCTTTCATAAAAACATTATCTAAGTGTAGGATCTTAAATTCAGGAGGCAGCTGTTTCTTTGTAATGGCTGAAAATCCATGTTTCGTATAGAAATGAGAAGCTGCCTTGAGTTTATCTACGGTGCCTAAATACAAACTTTTAAATCTATGTTTAAGTGCGGCTTTTAAAACAGTGCTCATTAATTGGTGCGCAAGGCCTTTACCTCGATAGGTTTTGTCTACGAAGAATTTCTTTACTTCGCCTGAATCTGAGTTAATTTTTTTGAGCCCAACGCTGCCAATGATTTTTCCATTTTTATCTGTTGCATACCAAAAATTAGTGGAGTTATTATAGTAATACTCGTCCTCAGATTTCATTATTCCCAAGTTTGTTTGAGAATCAATGGGAATAGAAAATTCTTGAATTTGAATATTTTTGATGAAGTTAATAACCTGTTTTCGCAGAGTCCTTGAAGTCGAAAGTGTATGAATTTTTGCTTGCTCAGGTAGTAGTCTGCTTTTTTCTAAAGCGTTTCCATATTTTTCTATGGAGTCAATAATCTGATTTTGGTCGTTTTCAGAGAGATATTCAAAGGCACCTTGTATTTTTGTGTTTGAGAAAACATCGATTTTTTCAATTTCTGCCTGACCCTTTGGGGTGAGCGTGAGATGTTTTTCTCGTTTATCAGCGCCATCTTTAAAACGCACAAAACCTTGTTTGATGAGCGCACTGATAATTCTAGAAGCAGCTGAAATTGAAAGCAGTAAGAGCTCTCCAATCTGAGAAATCGTCATATCAGGTTTTCTTGAAATTTCGATCAAGGCGTGCCAGTGCCTTCGAGTCTCAGTGCCTTTGCTGACTTGCAGCATCCCCAACTCACGGATTAATTTGCGTGAGAGATGCCTGAGCTTATTGATGTGTTCTGGGTTCATTGGGCTAAATTTAATGTAAATGCTTGCAAAATGCAACTAGTTATGTTAAGTTTAAGCCATGCATTCTTGTTTTGAATCAAAAATTATGTCTAGTTCAAGAGATGAACAGGGCTGTTTTATTATTTTAGAGCGGACAGAGTTTTATCCCCAAGGTGGAGGACAGCCATCTGATCGCGGGACTTTGGAGGTCTCTGGTGCAAAGATTGCCATTCAAAAAGTGAAGTCTATTGAAGAGAAAATAAGGCACTATACCGATCAAGATTGCTCAGAGTGGGTAGGGCAGATTGGGAAATTTGAGCTTGACCCTCAAACTCGGTTTTTACATTCTAAATTGCATACATCTGGGCATTTAATTGGTCATCTTGTTGAACAAAAATTTCCTCAGTGGCGCGCTATGAAAGGCCATCATTTTCCAAAAGAGTGCTACGTGGAATTTAGTTCTCACAATGGGTTATCTAGCTCTCCCTCTGTGGAGCTACTCAACCAGAATATTCTAGAAGTAATAGAATCTAGGGCAGAGATACAAACTCAAAACGACCAGCCTATTCGAATGGTACGTATCGGCGAGTTTCCGTTTGCTGCTTGTGGTGGTACTCATGTGAAGAATACGCAAGAACTTCAGGGCTTGTTTGTGAGTAAAATAAAAGTCAAAAATAATTCTCTGAAAATCTATTATGGTGTGAGCCTTGATGGAACCTGAAATCTGGAAATCAATGGCAGAGCTGGCTGGGATAATCATGCTCGGGGCAATGAGCCCTGGTCCTGATTTTGCCATCGTGGTTAAAAATAGCCTTATCTATTCACGCAACACGGCTTTGTGGACAGCGCTCGGTATTTCTCTGGGAAATTTGGTGCATGTTTCTTACACGCTGTTGGGATTAGGTTTGGTGATTTCTGAAAATCCTTGGCTGTTTCAGCTTCTGAAATATTTAGGTGCTTCTTACTTGGTTTATATTGGGTGGCATGGCATTCGAGCTCAAAAGAGAACTCTGGCTCTAGATAATCTTGAGCATCAGCGAGATCTTTCTTGGTTATTGGCCGTTCGATCTGGGTTTTTGACTGCTCTTTTAAATCCAAAGTCTATGTTGTTTTTTATCAGCTTGTTTTCTGTGGTGATACCTCAAAATACTTCTGTAATCGTGATGTTTCTTGATGCTGTGATGATTTTTGTGGAATCTCTGCTTTGGTTTAGTTTCCTGGCTTATTGTTTGTCAGGGCAGTCCATGCGAGAAAAATTTAATTCGATAAGCCATTGGATTGAGAGATTGATAGGCGGCGTTTTAATTTTACTTGGCGTGAAATTGTTTTTTCATGACTTTAGTTGACTTCAAAGTCCTATCGTAAAAATCATCTTGACCCTGACCGTGCGTCATACCTCAGGATACGTTCCAAGGAGAAAGAACGATGGCTCATTGGTACTCAAATGAACTGGCAAAAATCAGCCAAGTATCGGTGCGAACGCTGCACCATTATGATCGAATTGGTTTATTAAAGCCCAGTTATTACAAGAGAAAGCTAAAAGTCTGGCAAATGCCAGCAAGACTCTGAATGAACTGATTTCACGCTCTCATCTCGATCAATCTATTCCCTGGGAGATCGTATGACGGAACAACTAGAAAACAAATGGGTAGCAAAAGCTTTGGATAACGAAGAGCTTAAAGAGTACATCGGTTTTGAACAAGAACTCAAAACCCGATTTACAGAGGCAGACAAACAAAAAATGCATGGATTGGGTGAACCACATGTATGGAAAAAAACATGCTCGTTTGCGAACAGCAATTTGGGACAAAGGCTTCAAGGGCGGACATGCGGATTCAGAGTATGGCATGTCGCCTGAAATCGTGGCCTGGCTAGATCAAGCCATCGATGCATCGTTTAGAAAACGAGTGTATAGAATCTTGTCCAGTCAAGATTTGAGCCAATGGAAGCAATTGCTTGAAGAATCATATGGTGATGATCTGTCTCAGAAAGACGAGTTATGTCATGCTGCATTAAAAGATGATTTGGTGAGCCAATCTGCTAAAAATTGGCTCCTGAAACTGAAACGTTAATCGTAAGGCTGCAGCTCAGGCAGCTTTATTATTTCGAGAGATTTTTTTCTAAACTTGCACAAAATGAAGGTTGGACCTACGGACAAGGACATTCTTGACACAAGATTGGATATTGGAAATCCATTTTGTGGACCTTAAGAAAAAAAGGCGGTTTTTTTGAACAGCTTCTTTAAACCCCGATCGCATGATACCCACAGTCCACGTGAATAATTTCACCGGTGATAGCAGAAGCCAAATCTGAACATAAAAACGCCGCTGTATTGGCTACTTCATAAGCCGTAATCGGTCGCCCAAGCGGTGAACGCTTCGCTGATTCTTCAATCATGGTGTCGATTGGGCCAATCGCTTTGGCAGCTCTGGAAGCATAGGGCCCTGCGCTAATCATATTCACGCGGTGGCCTTCTTGCCCCATGAACCAGCTGAGCATCCGTGCATCGCACTCGAGAGCAGCTTTCGCAGAAGCCATTCCCCCGCCGTAATAAGGCACAATGCGTTCACTGGCCATATAAGACAGACCCACGACAGCACCGACTCTGTCTTTCATGGCTGGCATCGCTGCACGTGCTAAAGAAACCAGAGAGTAGCTGCTGACGCTCATCGCGGTTAAATAAGCTTCGCGACTGACATCAATATGGGATTTCGTAATTTCTGGCGAGAAAGCAACAGAATGAATCAAGATATCTAACTGCGGGATTCGTGCAAAACAATCAGCAATTTCTAAATCGTTTGTGACATCACAGGGGATGAGTATTTTGGGTTTGAATTCGCCTTTTCCAAAGGGCAAGGCCCTGCTATCAGCATATCGATCTTTTTCTAGGTAGCGCTCTAAAATAGATTGCACGCGAGGGTGACAACTTAAAATAATCTCTGCCCCAGCAGCTTGAAGCGTTTTTGCGATGTGCCAACCAAATCCAATATTGTCGGAGACGCCAGTCACAAGAGCTGTCTTTCCAGATAAGTTGATCATGAAACCAAAATATCTAAACGCTCTCAACTGTCTATAGTGCGTGCTGTTATTTTCTTTCTTGTTTGCTTTCCAGCTGGTTGATTTAAACCAAGCTTCTCTTGAACAGCTCATGACACTTGACGGTGTCGGTCAGAGAATGGCTGAACGAATTATTGAACATCGAAATGACAAAGGTGGGTTTGCGAGTCTCGAAGACTTACTGCTGGTTCAAGGCATGAAGCCCAAATTATTCGAAAAAGTACGTAAGCAAGCAACACTGAGTAAAAGCTCAAAATCAGCTAAATCAAATAAAACGGCCAATTTGATTAGCGACCAAGAAGTCGAAGATTTGATTCAAAATTATTCAGGCGAGCCTGGTGTGAGAAGTGTCCAAGAGGAAGCGCTCAAATATGCCAACGCCCACCCAGAGCAGATTCGTTCTTGGCTCTCGCGTGCTCGCAAAGCCTATTGGCTTCCTAAATTAGCAACAGGAGTGAATCCTCATATTGGGCACATAGACATGGCGCGCGAAAAATTGGGAGATACAGATACCTTGACGAGTCGTCAGGCCAATGATTGGCGTTTTAGTGTAAAAGCTGAGTGGCATTTTAATAATTTAATTTTTAACCGAGACGAAATAATGCTTGGACGAGAGTTTTTAAGGCAGTCTCTGATGCGCGAAAGAATCTTAAATCGAATCAACGAAGTTTATTTTGAACGCAGGCGTCTTCAAATCCAAAAGCAGTTAGACTCGTTTCAAGATAGCAAAACTAAAATCGAAGCGGCTTTGAGGCTTCAAGAACTCACAGCCGAATTAGATGGTTTTACAGGCGGTTGGTTCAGCGCAAAAAATGCGTATACTCCCTAGCATGAAAGAACCTGTTTTTATCATTGACGGCTCGGGTTATATTTTCAGAGCTTACTATGGCATTCGGCCTCTGACTTCGAGCAAAGGCGTTCCCACTAACGCCGTGTATGGCTTTTCGTCTATGCTGCAAAAACTGATCAAAGATCACAAACCTAAATATTTGGCCATTGCTTTTGATACAGGTTCTAAGAATTTTAGGCACAATCTGTATCCTGAGTATAAATCTAACAGACCGCCTCCGCCTGCTGATTTGGTACCCCAATTCGACTTGATTCGTCGCTTGGTAGACGCTTTTGAGATTGCTCAGTTTTCAAAAAAAA
>JBAXMC010000079.1:0-8585 GCA_037134495.1 Myxococcaceae bacterium | reverse complement strand
AAAAAATTGTTTATCTGCAGCCGCTTCTTGAACTCTTGCAAAATGAAGTTTTTGGTCAAACTCAAGCTGGTTATTACCGATCAATCGAGCGTGTTCTAGATGATGTCCAATAACCGGCATTTTTTCTGTCACAGTCTCGACAAAATTAGCCCAAGCGTCTATTTTTTTTATAGGTTCAGATTTTGAAACCACAGCAGGCCCTAAAGCTTCTAGTCTTGCAATCGCCTGCATAACTTCGGTCATTTGGGCAAGCTGAGGTCGGTCAGCCATTTTGAGAAACGCTAATTCTAAAACAAGCTTCGGCTGCTCAGAATTAGTCATCTGATCGGTCGCTTGCAAAGCCATACTCAGCAAACGCTGCAAATCTAAACGATCATATTTTTTGGCTTTTTCGTCCGTCAACTTAGCTTTTTCTTCCGTTAAATCAGCCAGACCCATAATAGAGCCTGCAGACGCCGAAATACACAAGTTACGAAACTCATTCGAAATATTATCACTGAGTTGCTTTAAATCCCAACCCGATTCACTGGCTGCTTCGATCAGGCTCAGGGCTTCTCTTGCATGACCCTCTAGGATAGCGTCAGAAGCTTTTTGAATACTCTGCTGGTCAATTAAACCTAAAATATCAACTACGTCTTGCAAGCTGGCCTTTTCACCTGAAAAGCTAATCACTTGGTCCAATAAGCTGAGCGCATCTCGCATGCCTCCATCAGCGTTTTGAGCGATTAAAAACAAGCCTTCTGGATCTACTTGGATATTTTCTTGGCGTAAGATATCTTTCAGGCGATCAACGATCACAGACACTGGCATACGTCTAAAATCATAGCGCTGGCATCTAGATAAAATCGTAATGGGAATCTTATGTGCTTCTGTGGTCGCAAAAATAAATTTCACATGCGGAGGCGGTTCTTCCAGTGTTTTAAGCAAAGCATTAAACGCACTTGTCGATAACATGTGAACTTCATCGATAATAAAAATTTTAAATCTGGCACTGGCTGGCTGATAACGCAGACTGTCTCTGAGTTCACGGACATCATCAACACCTGTATTACTGGCTCCATCGATCTCTACGATGTCCATTGAAGTACCTGCAGCGATCTCAACACAGTGCGAGCATACACCACAAGGATCGGGCGAGATGCCACTTTCGCAAGAAAGAGCCTTGGCTAATAACCTAGCCACGGTCGTCTTACCCACACCACGACTGCCGGTTAATAAAAAAGCATGAGCAATACGGCCACTCGTCAAAGCTTTTGCAAGAGTTTTTATAATAATCTCTTGTCCGACAACGTCAGAGAAACGCTGGGGTCTCCATTTTCGAGCGAGCACTAAATAATTCATTGAGTCCATACCTAAAGAAAAAAAGCCACTTCGCACAAACTCTCTTAGTCCTTCCTTGCTTCCTTCCGGACCTGGGGAATTGGAACTTTAAAAACCTTGCGAAGCAGCCTGGCGGAGAGAGAGGGATTCGAACCCTCGTTAGTGGAACACACTAAACACGATTTCCAATCGTGCGCCTTCAGCCACTCGGCCATCTCTCCAAACTTGGCGGACAGCGAGGGATTTGAACCCCCGAGACCCTTGCAGGTCTGTCTGATTTCGAATCAGGTGCCTTCAACCACTCGGCCAGCTGTCCAATTACCAACAACCTGCAAAATCTCTTCTATCTTCACATTTCTAAAAAAACAACCCTTGACCTTGAAGAAAGACACCGTTAGAAAAGCACTCACGCCTAGGTAGCTCAGTTGGTAGAGCAGTGGACTGAAAATCCTCGTGTCGGTGGTTCAATTCCGCCCCTGGGCACCACCCTACGCTCTTAGAGCTTCGACTGGCAGGCCGGTTAAGCAAACAGGCAAGCCATCCAAAAAAACAAAATCTGCAGAAATAAAATCTCTGGGGCCTGTGTTTCTCTGACTCATAAGGAGACAACATGACAACACCAGTAAGCCCACTCATAGCCAAATCCACTACACAATCTCAATTCCCAGCAGTACCAGCAGCTAAAGATGCAAAACCAGCTACTCAAGCAGCTCAGCAAGACAAATTTATCCCAACAACAGATAAAACAGGCGGCATTGTCATCCCTGTAGCCCCTAGCAAAGTTGAAGCCCAAGTAGATGTACATCCTGAATTGCATCACATTGAACAAGTTCTGCAAGATACTGGCAGCAAAATCAAAAATATCTGCCATGAGGGCCTCATGAAAATGGAAACAGGTGCTGCATCAACTGCCGGCCAAATCAAAATAGACGCCGAAACCATGAGACATGCTGTTACAACAGAGGCAAAAACATTCAAGGACGCCTGCACAGAATTTGGCGCAAGCATAGAAAATCATGCAAAAGCATTCTGGGAAGCTCATTTTGCTAAGCAAGAAGCGGCTCAAGCACAGCAAGCTCAAGTTCAGAAAGCTTAGTTGTTTTGATTTTAGATCCCGGGTCAAGCCCGGGATGACAGTTCACTGCTGTGGAATCAGTTTTAGCGTCTCTTGCTGCCCATCCATTTCAATCATCGAATTACAGCTTCTCCAGCAATTTTGAGCATGATGCGGCGCAAATAAAATCGTAATTGCAAAAACCAGCCAAAGTGCATGAACATAGTGCATACTCTTAGCACTGGTCACTTCAGTGATCACGCGATTCCAAGTAAAATAAACGATCGCAGATGCAATAAGCCACCAAGCGATCACTGCGAATACAGCAAAAAAAACCCATCCTGAACAACAACCCATCTTCCGCCTCCTAAGCTATGCATTCTTTGAAATTTAAAAATACTTTATCTTTTGGACCACTAATTTCAATAATCTTCAAATCGGGATCCAAATCTCTGATTCTATTTCCGGATGAAAAAAGAGGTCCTGCTAGAAGCACAAGACCAATACCGCCTTTTTTGATTTGTCTGAGGCCTGCCTCAATCGTGTCGGTATAGAGTAACTCAAGCGGCTGAGCGATTTTCGCCATATTCTCTAAATAGGCTGGGAACTCTTTCGTATTGCCATCAATCAATAACATTTTCATCTATCGGCCCCCTTTGGAGAATCATAGCAGACGATCAGGAGCCCAAGTTTTAAAATCCGCGTTTATCTCCAATTGATACGCAGAATCCAGGAGTTGATTAATCTCGCGCGTCAATTCCCAGGCACTCTTTTCGAAAAGTGTCTCATATCTTTTTGCATCACCTGTAAAGGGTTTGAAATCTTGCGGTCCTTTAAATATCAAAGGCTTCCCAATGCGATAAGTCACTCTGCCAGGTCTAGCCCAAGGGCTCGGTCCAGGATAAAGCGTATCGCATCCACTCGCACCCACAGGGATGATGGGAATCTGATGCTTGTAAGCCATCTGGATCATACCAATACGACTCGGCAAAAGTCGCTTTGAACGGGTACCTTGAGGAAAAACAAGAACGTGATTTTTTTTATTTTCCAAAGCTTCTAAAGTTTTTTCTTCAACACAGTGCATCAAACGATCGTTTAAGACACTCATGGAATGCTTTGGATCTTGTTCACTGGCAATCCGAATCGCGCGATATTCTTCTTGAGTCAGCATGCGCCCTAAGCGCTCTTTTGCTTCTTGCAAAATTAAATAGCCTCGGCTGGGGACAGGAATCCCGTTGCAGTGGTCAAATACCCAACGAGACAAAGCATTTTGATAATATTTCGCTTTAATCCAAGTGGACGTAAATCGATGCCCACCGGCCTCGATCAAAGCATACTGGAACGGCCAGCAAGTATAGCGATCCGTGTGATTCATAGCGATCAAAACACTGTGATCTTTGGGTAGATTTTCAAGACCTTCTAGCTTCACCCGCGCACCGAATAACCAACGATAATTAACACGCATAATTCTTGCGCAAAACAAGTGGCCATCAGGAATTTCTTGGAGTCTCAGGGTTTTCAAATAAGATTCGTCAATCAGCATTGGAATACTATCAGAGCAATCCTATGTTACTTTGGCAACATGCTACTGGTGAAAACTAAAATCGGTCTCAGCAAGATCAATGGCATCGGACTTTTCGCAGATCAGTTCATCCCGCAGGGAACTGTCACATGGAAACTGGCTCCAGAATTTGATCTTCGATTTTCAGCAAAAGATTTAGAAGTTCTATCTATGCCCGCCAGAGAACTTTTCTTAAAATATGCGTTTTTGAGTAAGCGAAGCGGACTCTATGTCCTTTGTTTTGACGATGAACGTTTTTTTAATCATTCGTTCGACCCTAATATTGGCGATGCGGATTCATCTGACAGCATCGAAGGAATCGATTTTGCGATTCGAAACATTTACGCAGGTGAAGAACTGGCTTGTGACTATCGTGCTTTTGATGCACAGTACACAGGTTTTCCTTAATGCGTGCGATTATCTACCCTGGCAGCTTTGACCCCTTAACCAATGGTCATTTGGATATTATTGAGCGAGCCCAAAAGAGCTTTGATCGGGTGATCGTCGCTTTAGCCAATAATCACAATAAACAGCCCACTTTTTCTGCTGAAAAACGACTTGAACTCCTCAGAGCTTGCACCAAAAACTTAGATAAAGTCGAAATCGACTCTTTTGAAGGGCTACTTGTAGATTACGCTCGCTTAAAAGGCATCAACACGGTCTTAAGAGGCCTTCGAGCTGTCAGCGATTTCGAATATGAGTTCATGATGGCCAACATGAATCGCAGGATCGCTAGCGATATTGACACGGTTTTTATGATGACCAGCGAAACCAACTTCTATGTTTCGTCCAAATTGGTGCGAGAAGTAGCCAAATTTGGTGGAGATGTCAGCAGTTTGGTCCCAAAACCTGTGTATGAGGCTTTGACAAATCAGATCAAATAGGCTTTAAGTCTACACCTGGAGAATTAAAAGCAATGGCTAACCATGTTTCTGCCGCAAAACGACACATTCAGTCTGAAAAGCGCCGTCTACGCAACCGTACTGCTAAAAGTACTTTGCATACCCAATTGAAAAAGACCCGTGCTGACATGGGACCTGAAGCTGTCCGTTTAGGCCAACAAGCACTTGCTGTTGCAGCTCGAAAAGGCATCATTCACAAGAAAACTGCCGCCAGACGCATCTCTCGTCTGATGAAAGCTTCGACTCAGAACCGAGTTTAAAGCCTTATTAAATAATATCCCTTGGCGTTTAAGAACAGCAACGTTTTATCATATATGCCAAGGGAACACAGAAATTCGCTATCCTAAATACTATCCAAGAATCAAAGGCGTTGGAAAGTTGCTCCGAATGCATATAGGCAAAAGCCGCACTCGTACTCCAAAACATCATGAACGTGTTGAGTAGAGCCGGAGTCCAATAAGCTTTAAACAGAAAACGCGAGGTCAGAAATTCTATTGCTGACATGATTGTGGCAACGTAGGCAACATTCAGTACTGTATCAAGCTTTCGAATGTCGCTTATTTGTTCCTGATGTTCTGCAGGAGTTAGCGGTATTTGTTTTTGAATATCCAGATTTCCATCATGAATATTTTTGGTCATTATGCTACTTGAAACCAACAAAGCAAAGGCAGAAGAGGATAGCACGATATCAAAAAAATCATATTGAAGACATAGATGACAGTATCTATCCTTAAGAAATTTTCGATGTTCTAAAAATTGCCAAAAAGAAAAGCTTCCCAGCGGCCAAAAAGTTCCCCAAATCATCTGATTCAAAGTTCTATCTGCTACCACTTCAGGTTCTGCAGGAGCAGCTTTTTGGGCTAAGTCCCATAACTGCAAAAGACTTGCATTGACAGTCGAATTCGAAAAATAACCAAAATATCGAACAGCTCTGGCCCTGCGAGCTTTTGACACAAAGAAGTTAGGTTTTTCAAGAGTTTCTTCTAAGTTCAACAAGTTCATATCCCAAAGATTTGAATCTTGCTGATCCGTTATATCTAAACTACGAGTCAAATAATTCAAAAAACCTGGGCCATACTTGTCATTCATAACCAGTATCCCATAGGTTGCGTTGCCTTGATTAAAAACAAGTCTCTGACTTGAAGAGGCTTGGAGACTAACGCACATCAAAAGCCATAAGATAAGTGTCATTGGGTTGCGCAACCAGCTCCACACATAGAGAACAATGGAGCGATATAAGCAAACGGTCGAATGACTGCCCAACATACCAACATGGCATTAAAAGAAGAATAGGCAGAACAACTATGATGCACGCTGCAAGCAGGAGATTGCCAACATGGAGTGTCCATGTCACACAAATCCAACCTGGATTGAAGGGCCCAACCCATCAATGCAGTGTTGAGGACAGCTGGAGCAAAATAGAACATGCTTAAAGCAGCGGCTTCTTTCAGCAGATGTTTCTCATTCAGCACAAAAATTCCGATCGGAATTAACACCTCAAGAGCAGCCATCCCTGCTGCCGCATCAGCTACATTTAAAATATTTTTAAATTTTTTGGATTGATATGGCAGCGTTGAATTTTGATTAATATTATCGCTAGACATCTGTATCATAGAAGTCAAAATTACTGTCGATGCTAAAACAGAAGCTGCCGTCATTAGTGTAAAAACACTTGTCCACCAAAACATTCTTTTAGCATCTTCTAAATTACCAGCAAAAATATCTCCATGAACTAAGAGTGTGAATATTAGAAAAAGTGAAGCGAATTTTCTAGATGTCATATTTATATTTTCCTCTTGAGAGCAACCAAATTAGCCATTTCGCATCACAATTATCCGTTTTAAACGGAGTAATTTTATAGACATAATAAGGCAGCTTCATGGCTGGCCATAAACCAAGAATCGCAACTGACGTAAAAAGCCACCAGCTCCAGTCGCTCTCATCATAAATAACCCAAGCAAAGGTCGTTCCTGTGGAAATAAAGGCTGCGATGGCCAACAAAACCCATTTTTTGGGAAAATCGTTTAGAGAAGCTAGACTTGGAATAACTTGCTGCTCAAAACTATCTTTCCGCATAAAAGCAACCGATCCCTCTGGTGCTTCTGAAGGCAAACTCGAATAGGCTACTCTCATGAAATTAGAAACGTCTTGTTCACAAACAAACTCGAGTATATGAGCCACTATGTCTGCGGAAAAACGCTTTTTTTCTCGATACCAAGCAGAAGTGAGAGTATTAAAAACTTCTAAGAATGGCTTGGAAAAAGGACCAATCCTGAGGGTAAGTTCCCTCAAAGATCTTGGAACTGAAACCAAGACAGTCATTTCGACATCATCATTTTCAGCTGCATAAGGCACAACCATCGCCTGCAGAGAAGCACCTGACATCAACATCGTCACGAACATAAAAAGTCGCATCGAGCGATGTCATGGCATAATCGAATTCGATGAACAAGTAGTCTCAAAACCGAGCGTAAGTGCTAATCGAGAGTTCGCCTAATTTGAGCTCTCCTGCTTCGACTTTTTTCTTTCCAAAATAGTCCAAAACAAGCTTTTCTAAGTCACGCGGTTTTAGATTTACAGCGTAGCTATTAAGCAAAAATAAATCTGGTTCTGGCTTTAGAACTTGCTTACACAAATCTAGCAACTCTAAGATATCGCGATTAAATAAGAAGCTATTCTGCCCTGCTTTTCCAAAAGGTGGCGGGTCTAAAATCAGACCGTCATAAATATTTTTTCGAGCGATTTCGCGCTTTAGAAACACTCTGGCATCTTCAACAATCCATCTGATGTTATCCACAGCACTTAGGCGCGCATTATCAGAAGCCCATTTCACCGAAGATTTCGAAACATCGACATGCGTCACGTGCGCACCGGCCTGTGCACAAACAAGACTCGCGGCACCTGTATAAGCAAACAAATTTAAGATTTTACTACCGGGTTTTACTTTTTTAGAAAGCCAAGCCCAGTTGGATGCTTGCTCCGGAAAAATTCCGATATTTTTAGACTGAGATAATCTGAGCTCAAATTTGAGAGAGCCATAAGTTATCACCCAGGGTTCTAAAAGAGGCTCCCAGCGAAACAAGCTTTTGCCCTCACTGTAACATTCACTATCTGTAACCCAGTCACCGATAGGTTCTTTGGGTTCGTCTATCGCTCCCATCTCAGGCCGAATTAACTTCGTTGTCCCAAAGCGTTCAAGTTTTAAGCGATCACCACAATCCAGTAACTCATAATCAAGCTGCGACATATTGCTCCCGGGTTGTTTTAAACCGAATATTTGGCCATTTTTCTTGTAAGAATCTAAGGGCCCAAGCATCATTCATCAAATAGACAGGGCATCCGCCCAAATCTTCTGCGATTTGGCCTTTATTCTGGTCAATAAAGCGTTTAAGTTCGAGCTTATCATCACAGTAAATCCAGCGAGCCCCTGTGTAAGGCGCACTTTCAAAACCCACTTTGATGCGATACTCTCCCTCCATTCGAGCCACCAGGACATCTAGTTGCAAACGTCCGACCACTCCTACCAACCAGTTAGAGTTTGTCAGTGGTTTAAAAAGTTGAGACACACCTTCTTCAGACAAATCTTCCAGAGCCTTTTTGAGATTTTTGCCGCGCATCGGGTCGTCTAAACGAACCCGACACAAGATTTCAGGCGCAAAACTGGGAATGCCCTGATAATGCAAATCTTCGCCTTCTGTCAGCGTATCCCCGATACACAGGGTTCCATGATTGGGTATGCCAATAATAT
>JBAXMC010000078.1:0-8667 GCA_037134495.1 Myxococcaceae bacterium | reverse complement strand
CGGCAGCAGACACTTGCAGACGAATTCAAATGCTCACGCAGGACCATCGGTCGGTGTTTGAAAGAATTAAAAGCAGCGAATTTGCTCGTAGATTTGAATAAGCGTCATGAGAATAGGTGCAAGATGTATTCGATTTTCCCCTCTCCACTTGGTGGAGAGGTTTTAACTCCAGCCGCACAACATCAACTCAAACTCTATGGTAGAACTTTCAGGGAAATGTTCAGAATGTTTGATGGTTGTTCAGGTAGGCCGACATTCGAAAGTTGTTTTGTACAGATCGCCGGAAAATTACGAGAAGTAACTGATGAGGAAGAACTTTACCATAAAATATTCGCAGGGTTCTGGGCATTACCGAACCTAAAAGAGACAGATAGGAGCTGGAGAAGTGAACCAGAAAATCGAAATGCAGGAGGCACCTGTTACTGATTTTTAGAAACTTTGTCCAATCGTAAACAGAAATTGCATCGAAGCATCTCCTGCAGGCATTCCTGGAGTTCCGTAGGTGCAAAGACGTTACCCATGTCAAAAAAGAAGATACCCGATAAGTTAACAGGTTTTACGATAGGAAATTCAAGTTCTAAGTTCGCTAAGAATTGCTTGTTTCCACTGACGTTGATTTGACGAACAGGTTGCGTGCTATATTGCTGACCGACATTGATAGTGGGCCCAATCGATTGTAAGTAATAACCACGAAGGGCTGTTGCTGCGCTTTGAGCTGGATCCAGAGATGTCTATTGTTCGGATCGAGAGTTAAAATAAGATTTCCAGTTGATTTCGTATTGCTCAAGCAATGCTGCGAGTCGCTGGTCATATTGCGCGGCTACACAGAGCGCTTTAAGAAGTTGAGCGGGATTTTTGACCATGCCATCCAAATAGCCTCCGTGGCCAATTTCGAATCCTCCTGCACGTTTTTCAGAGTCGCTATAGCTGACTCCTCGCATAGAGCCAGCGGCTCTTCCTGTGGTGATGCTAAGTCCAACTTGCTCCAAAAGAGCTCTCGCGGTTGCTTCTTCGATAGGTTGAAGGTGTATAATTGCCATCAGTGCTTGAGTTGCCAGACGATTTAGTGGGTAGGCAGACGCTTTCTGTATTTGTTCTCGAACTTCTTGCGCAAAACGTTGCACGCTTCCTGTAAATCCTGGAAGTGGTTCGCCTCGTGTTTTGACTTTTTCTGGTTTTTGGGGAGTGAGTTCTGAGGCCTCGCTACATCCAGGAGCAGTTGTTGGGGCTTCGCAAGAAGCTTGTGAATGGCTGCGGGCAGCTTTGATAGCTCTAGACCAATCAGAATCGTAAGCCCCTAAGATATCTATGTATTTTTCAGGAAAACTCGTTGTGCGCTTGAGAAGCCTGAGAAGTTTGATGAGTTCGTTTAACTCGCGAGGGTTCATTGGACCTCTTGGACGGGCATCTAAAAAAGCAAGGATATCAAAGATGAACAAATTATTTTCGTCTTTTCGAATGGATGTCATAGCAGATAGAAACTCAGTGTAGCTCATTGAACCTGAAGAAAATCTTTTATATGCTTTTCCAAATGCTTGCACGGGTGTGAGAACTATGGCTCTCAGTTCGGAAAATATGTCTTGAATTACTTGCAGTTTCATAGGTTCCAAGAGATCTTGCCTGTCTTCAACATGGTGGGAATTTAAGGAACTATACTGTCTAAAATACGTGTCTATATAAGGGTAAATCACAAACAAACTGCTCATGATTCTCGCAAGCAATTGAGCTTCAGACTCTGTTAGGCCTGGAGGAATGGTATAGCGCCCTAGGGATTCTTTGCTTTGAGCATTGCGACTGGCTTGAAGTATCAGGGACTTTATATCAGGCGACTTTGCGGGGTTCTTGATTCCTAAGCTTTGTTGCAAAAGTGTCGTAAACCCTGGCTGTAGATGGGGGAGTGATATGAGTTCCAGCATGTCTTGAAAAATTCTGAAAAAGTCAGCGCCACTTCTGATTTGTGATGATGTACTCGGCACTATGACCGTTCTCAGCGCTGAAACGCTTCTCCTGTTTTCCAGTACGCCCGAGAGAAATCCTAAGATTTCAGAAGGGTTCGTTGAACCAAGTCTCAGCAGATAGAATTTCTCGTTGTTGTCCAAATCACAGGTGATTATAGGTCCATGAGCTTGGATGGGCATAGGTTCAAACACTTGGTTTCTTGGATCTTGCATGAGTTCAAAATGTCCTCCGGTTAATAACAGGTGGATTGTGCCAGGATTGGTATCACGGTGTCTTTGGGTTTCGTGCAGTAGGGTGAGATTCGCTTGGTTTGTCGGGTTACGCGCCAGAACCCTGATTTGAGCTTGCATGGCTTCAGCCAAGAGATCAATCAATCCATGCTGTTGGGCGGTAAAAGCAAACATGTTGGGACCGCCGATGACATCTTCGATGTATTCTCTCAACAGGACATCATTGGTTCCCACTTGTTCAACTAAATCTTCTAGATTGCCCGCAGCAAGCAAGTCTGCAGCGAGAACAAAAGTTCTAGGGGCAAAGCGCCCGTCTCTCCAATCTTGTGCCAAGTCTCGTGCAATGACCAACCTCGTCTGAGGATTTTGTAGCAATTCGGTCAGTATCTCAACAGTCAACTCACGTGTGAGGGCGATTCCAGCTTGTTGAAGCGCTAGAAAGAAGCATTCATTTCCTGCTCCAGTATTGGGAATAATGTTGAATTGTTGGTTCTCATATCTAACTTGAGCTTGCTCTGGAACGCTGTGAGGTGCATTGCGCGAGATCAGTAACCGTTGGAACGCTGTAATCGCTTCGAACATGTTTTGCAAGGAAGGAGCAGGAGGGCGTTTGGGGCCAGACAGAACAGGCATTGAGAGAATTAGTATGATTAATAACTTCATAGATTGAAGTCCAATTTAGCTTGTATTTATTATTTTTCAAGGGAGTTCAGGTCAGTGATCAGGACGTTATACAAAAGCGAGAATCAAAAGAGCTGTGTTGGATTGCTAAAGAAGAGCAATCTTCGGTAGAATTGAGACTATTCTGAGAAGCGAACCTGGGAATGGTTTTCGTGACAATCGATTTCGCAATCAACAATTAGAAACTCTGTCCAATCGTAAACAGAAATTGCATCGAAGCATCTCCGGCAGGCATACCTGGAGTGCCGTGAGGTCGTTTAACCAAGGGGAAACCCCATTCAAATCTGAGTGCACCAAAGGGGCTTAACCAGCGCACACCAAAGCCTGCTGAGCTGTAGAGCCCTAAGCCATAAAAAGTACCTAGGGGGTCAGAGAAGCCTTTATAGCGCTCTCTGACATCTGACTCGCCGATATGAAAAAGACTCTCGCCAGGTGCAAAGACGTTACCCATGTCAAAAAAGAAGACACCCGATAAGTTGACAGGTTTTACGATAGGAAATTCAAGTTCTAAGTTCGCTAAGAATTGCTTGTTTCCACCGACGTTAATTTGACGAACAGGTTGCGTGCTGTATTGCTGACCGACATTGATAGTGGGGCCGATTGATTGCAGATAATAACCCCGAAGGCCTGTCGCTGCACCTAATTGCACGCCACCCAGTCTGTAATTTTCGGAGACCAGCTGGACTCCAAATGTATTCATGAGGCCTAAGTCAACATTGAGTTTCAAGACCCAATTTTTCAGAAAAAACCACTGGTCGAAGTTGTAGTAGATTCGTGCGTTGGCTCCGTAACGAATAAAATTATTCGTGTTTGAACCAGATTCTAATTTTTCTAAGAGTGCTGAACCCAAATAAGAACTGGCAAATTCTGTTCTGGCTTCTAGGAAATAACCCGCAGACGGCATCAGTCTGTTGTTTCGTTGATCCATTTGTAAAACAGGACGCAGCAGCGAAGTGTAACGAGCTTCTTGAAGATGCCAGCCCCAGTAGTTAACACCTTCTAAACTATCTTGGATCTCTACGCGTTCAGCCATGTAAGACAGGAAGAACTTAAGATTTTCAAAGTCAGGAATATAGGGTTTGAGTGCCGGTGAAGCATCTTTGTACCAGTTCATCGAAGCTTTGCTCAAAAAATGACCTACGGGATAACCAAAGCTGACTTCACCGCCGGTGCTCGCACGATAGTAATCGACAAAATAACGCTGAGTGTCATAAGCACGCATCGAAAAAGAAAGGGGTTCGTTGCCGATATAAGTCAAATACGGATCCATGAAAGAGAGCTCAAAAATCCTCCGATAAGCAGACCATTGAACGACTCCTGTGAGGCTTTGTCCTCGACCAAATAAATTACTTTGTGTAAATTGTGCTTGAAACAAGAGACCTTCGCCGCCTGTGCCGTAACCGCCACCGACTTGAATGGAACCGAGGCGTTTTTCTTTAACTTCGACTTCGATGTCAACTTCGTCTGAGTTAACAGCGTTAGGTTTTGTAGTGAGTTTGACAGATTCAAAATAACCTAGTTGATTTAGGCGTTGCTCGCTGAGTCGCAGCATTGACGATGAATAAAGCTCGCCTTCGTAAACACGGAGTTCTCTTCGAATCACGTCGTCTATGGTGCTCGAGTTACCTCTAATATCAAAACGTCCAAAATGAACGAGAGGGCCAGGATCTATTTCCAGATTCATATCGATGGTTAGGTGTTCATCATCAATATGAGTTTCTGGAGTGATATTAACATAGGCGTAGCCTTGATCGCGATAGATTTCTTGAATGGACATGATGTCCTGCATGAGTTTTGTTTTGTTAAAAACATCGCCTGTATGAAGTGTTATTTTCTTACGCAAAAATTGCTCAGAATGGTCGAGTAAGTCGCCCTGAATTTCCAACGAGCCTAGATTATAAGACTGGCCTTCTGTAAGGGCAATATGAACAGAAATTCGAGTTTTATCAGGAGAAAGAGTCGCTCTAGGTTTAGTCACTTGGACGTTTAAAAATCCCTTTTCTTGATAGAGTTGCTCGATAATGAGACCATCGATATCCAGCATTTCTTCGTTAAAAACACCCCACTGGGTGACAAAGCTTAACGGATGTTTTTCTTTGCTGCGTATGTGTTCTTTGATAGTGTCAGCAGACAGCGCTTGGTTACCCAAAATGGTGATTTGGTCAATGCGAATTTTAGAATCTTCTTCGATGTGAAAAATAACATCGATAAAGTCAGGTGCTTTGATTTTCTCATCGCTCTTAACATCAGCTTTATCTGTTTGTTTGACTTCGTAGGCAATATGAGCGAGCAAAAAGCCTTTGTCTGAATAGAGTTTTCGAAGCTTTTCAGCATTTTCTTTAATGCGACTCATGTCTGCGACTTGATAAGGCTTTAAATCAATCGCTTCTTCTAAGTCGTCATCTGAAATGTCTTCGTTGCCTGTGAATTTGATTTTGAAGACCGTGGCTTTTTCAACCAAACGATAAGTTAAAATAATGCTGTTGTTGGGGCCATGATCTTTTTCAGCTTGAATGTCTGTGAAAAGGCCCATTTTGAAAATACGCCGAATATCTTCTTGGACGTCATCTTGTTCTAGACGCTGCCCAATATGCGTTTTGAGCAAGACCAAAATGGCTTCGGGTTCTGTTTTTTGTGCACCTAAGATGCGGATTTCGTAAATCCTATCGGGTAGAGCAAATTCGGCCTGTAGAATACCTGGTTTTCCAGAGCGTTTGAGAGCGGCTTCTGATTCATCGTCGAATTTAGCCAGCGGCATTGAACGCGACACGATAGGATCACGCAGGTCTTTGGCTTTTTTATTTTTAGTAGGAACGGGAGGTCTGCCTTGCATCCCCATCTGTGCGTGAAGGAGAGGAATGCCGAGTAAAATTCCTGCCAATATTTTAGAAGCGCGATTCATCACAGTTTAGGCTATAGAGTGGTCTATGATCTTGGTCTATAGCCTCTTGGAAGAAAATCGTGATCGTTTAATCACACAACTGGTCAATCACGTTCGCGGAGAAGACCGTCTTTATCAGAAGATTTCTCGTTTAGAGCTGAAAGAATCGATATCGGCTTTGTATGATGCCTATGTTGATTTTCTGGTTTCCAAAAATAAAGCCAAACTTTCGATTACGCTCACTTATATTGTGCGTTCACGCGTTTCACAGTCGTTTGGACTCAGTGCGATTTTAAAAGCTGCGCTTTGTTTTTTACCAGTTTTTCGAGTGTTTTTCGATGATCACAAAGCCATGGCTTATGCCGAACCAGCGATCTTTCAAATGATCGAACGGCTTATCGAAATATTTGAAGAACAACAGCAGTCAAAGCCTAAGAAAAATATAGATTTGTCTAAGTTGATGATCTATCGCGGTTAAGAAATCAAATAGGCCATGAGGTTCGCTGCTAACTTAGCTGTCGTTTCTTGTCGGTCATAATGAGGAGCGAGTTCTGCAATATCAATCGCTACGAGTTTATTGCTTTGTTTAATTTGCTTCAGCAGAGGCAAGATTTGTCCTGGAAACAAACCTAAAGCCTGTGGGGCACTGACTCCAGGAGCTGCCGATTCTGCAAAGACATCCAAACAAATTGTTAGATAAATATGATCGTGGCGCTTCAGTATAGCACTGATTTGCTCAGGAGCTTCTTGTTCCAGATTTTCAGCCAAGACATATGAGACTTTGAGATCTTGTCCTTGCTTAAACAGAGCGTCTGAATTGGAAAAAGCCTGAAGGCCTAACACCAAATAATCAAAAGCTAAATTTTTAGCTTGGCGCTCATGAGCGATTTGTAAAAAAGGCGTTCCTGAAGTTCCAAGCTTGTTTTGTAATAATGGCCTTAAATCAAAATGCGCGTCAAAATTAATAATGCCGCAGTTTTTTTTGCCTAGAAATTTAGAAATGCCTTGAAAATGTCCCCAAGCGATTTCATGACCACCGCCGATTAAGACAGGCGTTTTCTGTTGTGACAAGATCTCAAAGACTTTTGTCCCGAGAGCTGTTTGAGCCGATTCTAAGTCTCCAGGTTCACAAGAAATATTGCCAAAATCTGTAAACGGCGGCTGAGTAGACGTGTGCCAGTTGATTTTTTCAAGTGCTTCTCGAAAAGCTTTAGGCCCGTCGGCTGCACCAGGACGTCCATTGTTGCGCCGTACTCCTTCATCGCATTCAAATCCTAGAAGACCAAAACTCATAGTTGAAAGCTATATCACATGGGAGAAAAAAAGAATGCGTTTGATTTTATGTGGTCTATTTTTGCTGAGTACGGCTTATGCAGCAGATTTTTCAAAAGCCGATGCCCTATTTGCTCAGCGAGAAAATAACTTTGATGCGATTCATCAAGCCCGGGCCTTATATCAGGATGTTCTCTACAACGATGGAGATCAAACAGAACAGATGCGTGCGATGAATCAGCTGGGTAAACTTGCTTACTACGAAGGAGAGCTGCTCACACCTATGGATGATAGTAGTACCCGAAAATCTATTTTTGCTCAGAATCAAGAATATGCTGAGCATGTAGGTTCTGCCTATTGGAAAGCGTTGAGTCTAGCCTTGTGGTGTCAATCAGCGTCAAGTGCAGAAGCTTGGTGGTATTTGGATGATTTTAAAGCGGCAGCAAACTTGGCTTTTGAGAATGATGTAATTGTCAACGACGGTGGAATCTTTAGACTTCTTGCGGGAGTTTATATCAAGAGTACTGAATTGGAGTCTTATGGTTTATACGATCCCAAATTAGCACTTGAATATGCAAACAAAGCCATAGAGCTCGGACCAAACCAACTTGAAGCTTATTGGATCAAAGCAAATGTTTTAAGAGAGCTTAAGCAGCCAGAAGCAGCCAAACAACTTCTAGAAAATATCTTAGAGACTTTTCATTCGACTCCAGAGTTGGAACCAGAAAACAAAGTGATATCAGAGAGAATTAAGAAAGAGCTTTAAAGGCCTTGAGAGCTTCTTCTCTCGAAGTTTTCAAATCAATAATAGGGGCAGGGTAGTTCTTGGGAGGATTCACAGCCTCCCAGGGCTTGAATAAATATTTTTTAGGTATCTGAGAGAGTTCAGGAACAAAACGTCTGGTGTAATCACCCTCTGGGTCAAATTTTTCGCCTTGCGTTGTGGGATTAAAAATCCTGAAAAACGGGGAGGCATCAACACCGCTACCAGCTACCCATTGCCAGCTGACACTGTTATTGGCGAGATCTGCATCGAGCAGGCAATTCCAGAACCAATTAGCTCCGTTGTGCCAGTGGATATTGAGATTTTTAACCAAAAAAGAAGCGGCAATCATACGAACGCGATTGTGCATGGTTCCAGTCTGCCAAAGCTCACGCATGCCTGCATCTACGAGTGGGTAACCCGTTTGACCTTGTTGCCAAGCTCTTAAGAGTTGAGCGTTCTCTTTCCACGGGAAATGATTAAATTTGCTTTGATAATTTTTTTCAGGAAAATGTGGAAAATGAAAAAGCAGATAATAAGAAAATTCTCGCCAGATAAGTTGTCTTAAGAAGGGGTCAAATTTTGAATCGATAGACCACTCAATTTGATGAGGAGAAATCTCTCCAAAGTGAAGATGGGGTGATAATTTCGAAGTAGCATTTTGGGCAGGAAAATCTCTGTTCTTGGCGTAGTCTTCTAAATTATTTTCTAGAAATTTATTTAAATATTTTTGTGCAGCTTGTTCGCCAATTTCCCAGTGAGATTCTAATTTTTTTGTCCAGCTTTGGTCTTGAACTGCGAACTTTCGATTTTCATTTACAGCAAAGATATCTAACGGAGGTATTGCTAGCGGTTTTCTAGGTGCAAGAGCTTTAAGACAG
>JBAXMC010000077.1:0-8721 GCA_037134495.1 Myxococcaceae bacterium | reverse complement strand
AAAGTGATTGATGTCCAAATAGTGCCGTTCAATCGCGTGATTAAACCCAACGAGTGGGTGGAGTTAGAAGCAGCAAACATTCAAATCAAAACAGTGGTAGACTCAAGATGAATCTATTACTGAGCCAGTTCCACGATTCACCGGTACTAAATGCCGTTCAAAATGCGTTTTTGGAACAGATTGCAGAGTTGGAATCTGTATTTGAAGAGCTACGTAATTTAATCGATCAAGCTGAAGGTGCTCAACTGGATATGCTTGGCAGAATCGTTGGCCAAAAACGCTTTGCGATGAGCGATGCCAACTACAAGCTCTGGATAGAAGCGCGTATTCTGCTCAACAAAAGTCGTGGCATTGAAGACGATTTGCGAGAGTTGTTACGCATCTTGATTAAGCAAGAAATCGAGATTCGAGAACATTCTGATATCGCCTTTACCGTGTTTATTTACCAGGTGACCACACAAGATCCGCAGCAGTTATTCGAGATAATCAAACATGCCAAGCCGTTGGGAGTGCAAGTACGCTTACAAATTGCTTTGCAAGAGCCTGTTTTTAAATTTGATACGCCGCAAATCGCAGCAAGTCATTTTATGGAGTGCATCGTATGAATAAACCAGAAGCTAATACTGCCTGGGCCATGGCTGAATCCGCTAAAAAATTAGAGCCTTTAGAATCACAACGACAAGCAGGATGGGTTTATAAAGACACTCCTTCTTCAGGTGTCATCAACAGTTGGATGAATGCAGTTCATCAGTGGCGAGTTTATTTGGAGCAAACAGGGGATGCACAGGAAGCTCATATTGAAGCCTTAGAGCAGTATGTTGCCCAGTTGGAAGTGGTTCTTAAACATCAAGTCGAAGAAATTCAAAGACACGAGACCTGGCTGGAGCAAATCCAGGCTTCTCTTGAGAGCCACCCGACCCAGCCGGCACAGGCAGCTCCAGCAAAACCAGCAATTTTAACCCCGCTCCCTGGAATGTCCTCATCCAAATGGGCGGGAATCGAACGTAACAATGGGCGCGGACCCAAATAGGAGAAAATAACATGATGATGACGATACTAAACGGATTATTGATTGCACTCGGACCTTTATTCTTATGGTTGCTCAAAATAGGCGCTCAAAAACTGACGGACAAATTGGGCAACTATGTTGAGCAAAAGACCAGTAATGAGCAGATGGGTGGCTTTATTAAACGCATTGATGATACGGCGCTTCGTGTCGTGAAGTCGGTCTATATGAGCTACGTGGATGCGATTAAGAAGCAAGGTGGTCGGTTAACCCCAGAAGAACAGCAGAAAGCCAAGCAGTTGGCTGTTGATAAACTCAAATCCTACTTGGGCGCACCGGGTATTGAAGAGCTAGCTAATATTTTTGGTTATACGCAGGCAGAGGCTGACAAATATCTGGATGACCATGTTGAAGCTGCTGTCTACGATGCCAAGAACGGCATTAGGTCAGGCTTGGGTAATGGGTCGATGAATCTGGGGGTTAATTAATCATGTCGCTACTTAAAGAAAAAATGCTCATTCAAGAAGCCAAACGCTGGGTGGGCATTACTGAACAAGGCGGTAACAATCACGGGCAGCTTGTAGAATTGTTTCAACGCACTGCCGGTGGCCTCGCCAATGGTGAACCGTGGTGTATGAGTTTTGCGCAGTACTGCATTCAAGAAGTTGATGCATCGGTGGTCCATGCATTGGTGCTCGGTTGTCCAGATAAGAAATCACAGCTATTTAAGAGCGAGCATTGTTTGACCGTGTGGAACAAAAGTCAGGATCTGAAAATAGACACGCCTCGGCCGGGAAGCTTATGCATTTGGCAACAGGGTCAAACAGCCTCAGGGCATGTTGGCATTGTGGTGGATGTGAATGCCGATGGCAGTATTATGACGGTGGAGGGCAATACATCGAGAGACTTGTCCGCCGGAGCTTTAGCGCAGGTGGAAGGCGATGGGGTTTGGCTGAAACGCCGCTGTTTGGATACAAATGGAAGCTTGAGGCTTAAGGGGTTTTTGAGGGTATGGTAAAAACAACTTAAGCCTGCGTGTATCTTGATGTATGTCACATGCATCACAGGGGTTGTGAATATCAAATAGTCTGATATTCAGATTTTGTATTAGATCTGAAAGCGCAATTTTATTCCCGGATTAAGAAAGTTAGAGGAATTTATTATGATCGATTTAGTCATTATCGGCTTCTATCTGTTTGTGGTGCTGTGCATTAGCCTTTATTTTGGTTTTCGTATCAAAACCATGCGTGAGTATGCTGTCGCTAACAAAGCTTACAAAAACCCTGTTTTAGTCTCTGCGATTATTGGAACCACCATAGGGGGCTATGCCACTCTTGGTTTGGCGGGCCAGGCTTATCAGGTAGGTCTGCTGGCTGTACTGGTATTTTTAGCTTTTATTAGCGAGCTTTTATTGATTGCCAAATATTTAGCGCCGCAGATTGCCCAATTCCAAGATGCAATTTCTCCTGGCGACATCATGGAGCATTACTACGGAAGAACAGGTCGATTGATGACTGGTCTTGCTGGAACCTGTAAGTGTATCGGTGTGGTTGCAGCTCAAATCACGGCTGTTGGGTTATTGCTGCAGTACTTTTTAGGCGTTTCACCTCTTTTGGCTGTTGTTATTGGATGTACGGTGGTGGTGGTTTATTCAGCTGCCGGTGGTATTAAGGCCGTTACGCTGACAGATATTATTCAAGCTGCAATGGTTATCATTTGCGTGCTGACCTTGTTTAATATTGGTCTCCTGCATGTAGGTGGATACCAAGCCTTGATGTTGGCTATTCCGGCCACTCATTTTGACCTGTGGCCCGACCCAAAGATGGCGCTTAAATATTTCTCTCTTATTTTGCTAGGTCTCTTACCCATGCTGGACCCATCGCATCTACAACGCTATTTGGTGGCTAAAGATGAGCAGCAACTAAAGACTGCTTTGCGGTATAGCGCTTTTGTGAATGGCTTTGTTCGCCTCATGGCAGCAGGAATCGGTTTGACGGCTTTAGTCTTAGCCCCTGAGCTTGATCCTAAAATGGCATTTCCGCACATGATTGACATACTGCCAATGGGCTTAAAAGGTTTTGTTTTGGTGGGTATGGTGGCCGTTATTTTATCCACGGGAGATTCTTATCTGAATGTGGGCGGTATTACTTTTGTTCGAGACACTCTCAAGCCGCTCTTCAAAAAGCCATTTTCTGATTACACAGAATTGCGTTTGACCCAGCTCAGCACTTTAATTTTAGGGGCTCTTGCTATCGTTGTGACCTTGAATGTTCCAAGTATATTCGACATCGTGATTGGCTCGCGGTTTTTATGGGTTTCTCTTATCTCTTTCCCCTTGTTAGCGGGATTGCTGGGACTCAAAGCTAGTCGTCGTTCTTTCTTGTTTGGAATGTGTGCGGGTGCGATATCTTATACTTTCTGGTATCTGTTTTTTCAAAAAGAATTCGGCATTGAAAGCATTGCGGTTGGGTTTGTTGCCAACGCGTTCGCTTTGCTGCTGACGTACTCTCTTGAAACTCGAAAGGTTCGTTCTAGCCATAAGACTCTTAGTAAAAAAAGTCTTTATTGGGCGCGGCTTAAAAGTCTCCCTCAAGCGTTAAAAGCTTATATTCCTACCTGGCCCAATGTCCTTCGATTTTCTTCGACTCGTACGGAGCTACATGGAGCTCAATATGCTCTCTTTGGCTTCTTTGCTTGTTTTAATTTCTTTCTACCTTACATGATGTGGAATCACGCGAATGAGGCTTTGTGCGTTCATGTAACGATGATGAGATTTTTCGGTGGCTTTCTATGCTGTTTCTTATGTTTCAGTGAAGGTTGGCCACCTTGGTTAAAACGTTATCTGCCCGTTTATTGGCATCTAACACTGCTTTATAGTATTCCGTTTTTGATGACGTTTATGGTGCTCGAAAGCGATGCTTCTTGGTCAAGCTTGAATAGCATGCTTCTGGGGCTCTTTTTGCTCGGCCTATTGGTAGATTGGATGAGCTTTTTAACGATTTCTGCTTTAGGTGTTTTATTGGCTTGTGCTGTCTTTTCCTGGGTCGGAGACATCTCTTCGGTTTCATTGGATTCGGATCAAGCTAGTTGGGCACTCTACATGTATAGCTTTGCCGCTGCCATTGGTATGCTCTTTAGCCGAGCCAATGCACAGGGCAACTCGGACAGAGTAAATCTTTCTAAAGCAGCCGGTGGTTCTGTCATTCATGAACTCAGAACCTTGTTGGTTGCTGTATCTATCCTTGTAAATACTCTTAAAAAAGATTTTTTAGTTTTGATTAAAGGCTATAAATTAGCCAAACAAGCCAAGTTACCTGTTGAACCCATATCAACACAAAAACTTTCAAACGTTGAGAATTTGCTCAGCAGCATTGATGGTCAAGTTAAACTTTCTTTGAGCACGATGGATGTTTTGTTGAACCATCTGAAAGATGAAGGCAGTAAAACACCACCTGAACTGTGTTCGGCTTTGCAGTGTTTAACATTGGCGATCGAGAGATATCCATTTCAGGAGCAAGAACATCGCCTGGTTCACTTAAATCTAGAACGAGATTTTTATTTTATAGGACACCAGGGTGTGCTCGTAAATATTGCATTTAATTTGATTCGAAACAGTTTAAAGCAGATCAACAATGCTCAGAGAGGCGATATCAAGATCTGGATTGAAACAAAAGACCAGACCAATGAAATCCATGTCAGAGATACTGCCAATGGAATGACAGAAGCTCAATTGGCTCAAATATTTACACCGTTCTCTTCGGGAGACCGACAAGGCACAGGTCTCGGACTTTATTTTTGCAAGCAAGAAATGCAGAGAATACAAGGCGATATTCTTTGTCATTCCGTTTATGGAGAGTTCGCTGAGTTTATCCTAATATTTAAAAAAGTGAGTCAAAATGAAACAAATCCCCTGCTTTCAGCACCCCACAACTATTCTGGTCGTTGATGACAACCAGATCTTTCGAGATTCTCTTGAAATGCATCTTTTATCGGGAAACGATCGATATATTTTTGTAGATGGTGCAGAAAAAGCGCTGGCTGTTCTCAAAGCCAGTCCTCAAATGCCTATGATGATGGACTTACGTTCATTTCCAGAGATAGCTTACAACCCAGAACGTTTCGATATAATTTCTGGTATCATTGCGGACTATGAAATGCCCAACATGAGTGGTCTAGCATTGTGTGAACAGGTCAAAAGTCCTATCGACAAGATTTTATTAACCGGTGTGACCGATGAACAGATAGCT
The DNA here is from genome assembly GCA_037134495.1 of Myxococcaceae bacterium. GTDB lineage: Bacteria > Myxococcota > UBA727 > UBA727 > JABDBI01 > AER2-1. The sequence continues at coordinate 3,468 of JBAXMC010000077.1, read as the reverse complement.
ATCAATGCTTTTAATCAAAAACTGATTCACCGGTATGTTAACAAAAGAAATCTGGTTGATATGGAAGAGCTGGATATCGCCATCGAACGTGGCAAACAAGATTATTTCAATCGAATCACTCAATTTCATCAACACCTTATTGTGCATGATGAACGTGAAACGACTTTGCTTGACCCGGCTTTCATTGAGTTCTTCTGGAAAACAAGAGCCGAATTGGGCGCTGTAGAGCATTATTTATTGGATCCTATCGGATGTTTTGTGTTTGTGGATGAATTTGGGCATCGCAGTACGTTACATACTTACAATGAAGAGCTGCTCAAACACCTATCAGAATCTGGTGAAACACAAAATCTCCCGAAGAATTTGCAGACTATTTGCGGCAAGCAAAAATACTACTGTGCCGTTGTTGACGATATCAAATAAGTGCGCCTATTTATTGAATGTAACTCGAGAAAATGAACAATGACAACAGAAAATTTAGAAAACAGCAGCGAAATGGGTCTCCGAATCCGAATGGCGCGCAGTTTGCTGCCGCTCAATCGAACGGAGTTTTGTGAGAAACACGGTTTAAACCGTTATACCATTCAGGCTTGGGAGCTTGGACGAAACAAAATCGGCCTTACCATGCTACGTCGATTCTGCGAAGCAATGGGCAAGGAAGGTGTATTTTGCACACCCGAATGGCTTTTGCATGGCAAAGGCGACGGTCCTTCTAAAATTGGTTCTCGTGGGATGGAAATCAAGGCTGAAAAGTCTTGGGTTAAACGACCCAAAGAACATGCCAACGAAACACAAGAAATAGAAAACGAAGCTGAATTCTTTAAAGAGACCCAGAGCAAAGCAGGCCACTCTGTGGTGGTTCTACAGCTGCCTGACAGCACCATGGAGCCTCTTTATGTCAGAGGTGACTATGTAGGTGGCCGTGCGGTTCCTGAAGAGCTTGTGGGCCAGTTGCTGGGGCAGGTCTGTCTGATTGAAGTTGGGGAAGGCAAGTTTGTGCTCAGGCGGCTCTTAACAGTAGGAAGTAGATACTTGCTGGTTCCTGAAGATTATACAGAGCAAACGGCGATTTTAGAAAAACTGAGAAATGTCTTTGAAATTCTCTGGCACAGAAAAACAGGAAAATTAAGTGTTTGAGAATGCGAAAAAGACGGCAGCAGAATGCGAGTTTTGAGAGCAGTTTTAGTATGCCCATTGTATGCCCTAACGTTTGGATTCTGCTGGTTTTTGGCGGATGAATATGGAAACAAAAAACACTGAATTCATGTTTAATTTCAATGAATTAGGATGAATATGGAAAAGTGTGGAAAGTGCTCCGAAGGGATTTCGATTCCGGGGGTCAGGGGTTCGAATCCCTTCGAGCGCACCAGTTCTAAGCACTTTTAAACGCCCTGCAACAGTTCCCTCAGTAAAAATAAAAACGGCCGAGGGATGTGAGGAAGCATGGGGCCCCTTTGACAAATTTGAAGAATACCATGCAATAACTAAAATGACCGTTCGAATATTTTTCATTCGCCACTTCGCCGGAAGAGACCGTTGCATATCTGAAAAAGCCGAATCCTAAGCAATACGGAAGCCTCAGTCTGGAAACACTGTCTGAGATAAAAACCATCAGTCTTACAGACGGCAAGGTTACTGATGAAGATTTAATTCAACTAGTTCCACTCTGCCAGCTAACAAACATCCAAGCCTTGGATTTTAGATTTAACCGGCTTACTGGAAAAGGCCTGAAGGTCTTTTCTGAACAATGCAAAACCTGGGACTCTATTTTGGATATCGATTTAGGTGGAAATCCACTGGTTGATGAGTATTTGACTGCGTTGAATGATTTCCCAAACCTGAAGACTATTAATATTGATTTCCACGATGAAGACAAGGTTTCTCAGTTAACCGGTGAGTTCTTCAAAACGCTTGTTCTAAAACAACTGTCTTATATTTGGGCGACTGGCACAAATCTATCCGATGATGCCGTTCTGACTCTTTTGGAGTTGCCTGCATTACTTGCACCCGTTAAGATAGACTGACGCTTTTTTAAGTTGATCTTTTTACCAAAGAATCCTAGATTCCAAACCAGTTAATAATTTTTGAATCGCTTGTTATGAATCACTTATTAATCCCATGGCTCTTGGCGTTGGGCGTGAGTCCACTTTTTGCCGTCACCAATCACACGGTCACCCGTGAGGTATTTAAACAGCTTTGCCAATTACCCTATTCAGTTGGAATGCTAACGGAGGTCAATTTACCACGTCCACAACCTCCTTCACAGATCCCATTTTCGACTGCCGTGCTTCAAAGCACCGCCACGGCGGTGGCTTCTACGGCCGTTATCTCAATGGTTGTTGTGTCCCCAGGCTCCGTTGTACAAGGGTCAAGAGGAACTGTGGGTTTGCAGATTGCGAGTTGCCAGGAAGATTCCGAGATCCCCACGGATCCTTTAGGTTGGAGCGACAGCCCCACTCAGCTGTCTTTAGGAAGTGATGATCTCAGCTATTATTCTGGTGCTGTGGTCGGAAATTGGTTGTTGCTGACAGGACTCTTTACTGGGCATGGATTGCTGGCAGTCTATTTTGGACGTCCCACGATGCGCTTTCCAGGTGGTATGATTCTGCCTGTCATGTTCTTAACACCGACGATGGCTACATCAGCGACTACTTTGTACCGATTTGGAAATACGACCGATCAGGCCATTGGGACGATATCGTTGATTGGCCAGGGAGTTTATTCGGTTTCGATTCTATACGTATTGGTTTCAGCAGATTTCAAGGCGGTATACAACCCTACTGAATACAAATGGGTTGATACCTCACAACCTGGTTTCGTGAAGCAATACGGACTTCTTTTTAAAGACTACGGACATAATCGTCAATGGTTTATGGGGTTAGAATCCTTCTTCTCGATCGCTGCTGGTATGTTGGGTGCCTATAACCTAGCTCAAACGAGTTGTTCGAATTTGCTCGCCGCTGGGACTTCTTTCTTTGGCTCTTATGCCCTGGCTCAGTCAGCTCTTCGGCCTGCAAAGACAAAATATGACCGGATTTATTATTCAGCGGTTTCTGGTTCTCAACTGTTGTCTATTCTCCTTAATACAATTGGTTCTGCTGTTGATTCAGATGACATGCGAAAGGTTGGAAACGGTCTAGCTGTTGCCACTCAATGGCTCGTTGCTGCGCGTGGGATATTTGATGGGCTTCGGCAAATTAAAGAAATCTATGGAGCCCTTCGTTCAGGTATTAAGTGGACTCCTTCGCAAGCTGTAGCCAAACAAGAAACCGTTGTCTTAAAAGAACTGATCGATGATGATCCAGCTCTATTGCTAGCAGACAATTTCTTGATGGATGAACTTCCTGAAGTCGAGTTGACCAATCTTCCAACCGCAGAGCTTTCTCCCACAATCCCAGAAGTTTTTGAACCCGCTTTGGACTTGACCCCACCAGCATCACCTATTCTTGAAGATACTGGTTTTATGGG
>JBAXMC010000076.1:0-8727 GCA_037134495.1 Myxococcaceae bacterium | reverse complement strand
TCGTGAACTTTTTACATGATGAAATCATGCTCGAGGTTCCAGAAGAACGAGGCCACGAAGCTGCGACTCAGCTCGCAGAAATCATGGTTCGAGAATTTAATCACTTTACGCCGGACGTGCCTGTGAAGGCCAGTCCCCAGCTCATGCGTTGCTGGTCCAAAAACGCAAAACCTATTTACAACGCCCAGGGCCGGTTGGTCCCTTGGCAACTGGGGGATAGATGATTCGAGAATTTACTTCATACAAAAACATCTTGGCCATTGACCCTGGGTTGCAAGCAACCGGTTGGGCCGTACTCAGCGATGCAACTGGCTACTTACTCGCTTGCGGCATCGCTCAGCCGTTTGCGCAAGTCGACCGAACACAAACCATTGCAGAGATTCGGCTGAAAATTCTTAAAATTTGGGAAGAACGTGTGGGGTTTTCTAGAAACCCGGCCGTCTTAGCCGTTGAACTGCCGCAGATTTATCAGCAAAAGTTTCTGAAAGGTGACCCGAACGATTTGATTCCGTTATCGGTGATGAGCGGCTTGCTATGGGCCAGCTTTAACCCTGCAAAGTGCTTTTTACCGAGGCCAGCGACTTGGAAGGGCCAAGTCCCTAAAGAAGTGATGCAAGAACGCATTGTTGCCGGACTCACTCCTAAGCAAAAATCAGTTCTAGCAGAGAATCTACACGTTGTCCCAAAACACTTGCGCCACAATGTCTATGATGCCGTCGGCATCGGGCAATGGGCTTTTAACCAGCTACAAGGAGAGAAGTAGAATGAGTCATGAAGAAGAACTAGTAAATAGCGGCCTAGCGACAGTAACAGAGGTCTCAGGATTTTTGAGCCTATCACGCGCCATGATTTATAAACTCATGGAAACTGGCCAACTCAGGTACGTGAAAATAGGCCGTTCTAGGCGCATTCCTAGGCTCTCCATGAAAGAGCTAGCAAAAGAATGCTTGATTGGTGGCTGGAAGTTGCCGCAAAGTCTCTAGGGCGGGGGATAAATATGACAAAAAGACGCGGCAATAGAGAAGGCGGACTATATCAACGGGCCGATGGAGTATGGTGTGCTTCTCTGACAATTGGAGGCAACTCTGTGGGACGACGCAAACGCCGCGTCGTTTATGGCAAAACTAAAACAGAAGTACAAAAGAAGCTCCTTGAACTCCAGTCATCTGCCGCTAACGGGACCCTGACCGAGCCTAGACGCATGAAGTTAGCTGAGTATCTAAAACACTGGCTTGAAGATATAGCCCGGCCAAGCATTAGAGCCAGCACATACGTACGCTATGACAGTTTGATTCGTACTCATATAATACCATTGATTGGCGGGGCTGCTCTGACAGGTCTACAACCAAGCATTTTACAAAATCTCTATACAAACTTAGAGAAAAAAGGCGCTTCGCCACGAACCCGTGAATTTGTTCATGCAGTTATGCATAAAGCGTTGAAACAAGCGCTGCGACTGGGCTATGTTCAACGCAACATTTGTGACGCTGTTCAGAAACCAAGAGTCCCCAGAAAAGCGATGAAGTGCTGGTCTCAAGAAGAGGCCAATTTGTTTTTGTCGGAGAATTCAGACGACCGATTTTACGCGTTGTATGTGCTGGCTTTGACAACAGGTCTTAGACAGGGGGAGCTCTTTGGGCTAAAATGGGAAGACGTAGATTTTCGGGGACCTTCACTTGCAGTCAGAAGAACCGTCATCGAGATTAGTGGTATTCTATCCACCGGTGAACCCAAGACCGCTAAAGGGCGCAGGGTTGTTGTTTTGCCAGAAAAAGTTGTGATAGCACTAAAACAACATCGAGAAAGAATGCTTGCTGAGGGCCATCATACGGATTGGGTGTTTTGCGACACCAAAGGCGGCCCACTCAGGAAGAGTAATTTCAGAAAGAATAACTTTTTACGGGCCGTAAAGCGGGCGAAACTGCCCACTATTCGTTTTCATGATTTGCGTCATACTGCAGCGACGATCTTACTATCTCAAGGGGTCCATCCTAAAGTAGTTCAGGAGCGGCTGGGGCATGCTCAAATTGCTATGACTTTGGATATTTATAGCCACGTACTTCCGTCGATGCAACATGAGGCGGCTCAAAAACTAAATGCGTCTTTTGAAATTGCAATTTGAAGCCGGTGGCTACAAAAGTGGCTACAATTTTGATAATTTCCCTATTTTTGCAAACTGGAGATTTCCTTGAAACCCGCATCAGATCTGGATTTAAACTTGGTGGGCCCGGTGGGACTTGAACCTACAACCGCCGGATTAAGAGTCCATTGCTCTACCAATTGAGCTACGAGCCCACGAATCAGAACTTGATGTGTCTCAAAATCAAAATACTGTCAAGTCAGTGGCATTCAAGACTGAGCAAACCCCTCAGCCGTTTGTCTGATGTATCTCTGCAACTGTTCTTTCTATGATTGCGGATTCATAGGGCCGCGCCCCCCTCAAACCTTGGAAAGTTAATTGGGGCACGGCAACTCGTCAGAGTTGGAGCAGATGTACTGCGTCCAGCGACGAATTGTCAACGCGGCTCTCTAAGGAGAGCAAAATGGAAATCGAAATCTCAACAAACGAAGTCAGTAAACGCATTTATACCCTAAGAGATGTCCAGGTTATGCTGGATAGTGATTTGGCAGAGATCTATAAGGTTAAAACCGGCCTTCTAAATGAAGCAGTAAAAAGAAACTTGAGGCGCTTTCCTGATGATTTTATGTTTAAAACAACCAAGGAAGAGCTTGAAATCTTGAAATCGCAGATTGCGATTTCAAGTTTAGAACACCTTTTTAAACAGCATGGAGGTAGCCGTCATACACCTTCTGCATTCACTGAGTTAGGTGTTGCTATTTTATCTAGCGTACTCAGTAGTGAGAGAGCGATAGAAATCAACATTGAAATAATGAGAGCTTTCGTTCAACTTCGGAAACAACCCAAAGTACAGCAGTTGGATTGGGTTCCTAAATTTGAGTCTTTGGAAAAAAGAATCAACCAATTGGAAACCAAAATCCCCCTTAATACCGCGAATCCTGTGAGCAGGATTCAAAACATTGTTGCACAACATTGGGGACTCAAAATCGAAGACCTTAAGTCTGCTCGGCGAACAAAGACAATTTCATTGCCTAGACAAATTGCGATTTATTTGATTCGAACGCAAATGCAAATCAGCTTCGCTGAAATTGGTTCACATTTTGGACAACGAGATCATACGACTATCATGCATGCTTATCGAAAAATAGACGCAGCCTGTAGCGATAGTAATACGATTAGAGAAAAGCTTAACTTTCTTAGGAGAATGATTTAGGCTTTCAAATCCCTGTGAGAGGTCTGCTGCATCAAGTAGCTTTCTATCAGTGGCTGTATCTCGCCATCTAAGACAGCATTGACATTGCCTACTTCGAAATTTGTTCTGAGATCTTTGGCTAATTGATATGGTGCAAGCACATAGTTTCGAATCTGCGATCCAAAAGACGCTTCCATTTTTAAAGCCTCAGCTTTGTCTTTAAGCGCCAAGCGTTTCTTCATTTCAAGTTCATAAAGCTTCGAACGCAAGAGTTTCATAGCAGTCGATCTGTTTTTGATTTGGCTGCGTTCAGCTTGACATGCAACAACCGTATTGGTGGGTAAGTGGGTTATTCGAATAGCGCTGTCTGTTTTATTTACATGCTGACCACCTGCACCACCGGCCCTGAAAGTGTCGACACGTAAGTCTTCTGTCTTGATTTCGACCTCAAAAGAATCGTCTATTTCAGGTAAAACCCAAACAGAAGAGAAAGACGTATGTCTTCTCGCATTCGAATCAAAAGGCGAAATTCTAACCAATCTATGAACGCCGATTTCTGCTTTTAAATAACCATAAGCATATTCGCCACTGACTAAAATAGTCGCGCTCTTAATGCCAGCTTCTTCAGCCGGTGTAATGTCCATGAGTTCAACTTGATATCCACGACGTTCTGCATAGCGCGTATACATGCGCAGAAGCATTTCAGTGAAGTCTTGCGAATCAACTCCGCCCTGACCCACGTTTACGGTCAGAATAGCGTTGTTAATATCATTAGGGCCAGAAAGCATGCGTTCGATTTCAAGATCGTGCACCAATTTTTCAAGTTTCTCATACTCTGGTTCTAACTGTTTTAATTCTTCTAAATCACCGGCAGCCAGTGCTGCAAATTCTGCGCAATCTTCTACACCTTGCTTCACGCTTAATAACCGAGAAACATCTCGCTCAAAGCCCACTTTTTCTTTTTGAATTAGCGCCGCTTTTTTCTGGTCAGACCAAAATTCTGGCGACTCGATCATTCTTTCAAGTTCTAAAATACGTTCTTGCTTGCTTTCGATTTGAAAGCCTTTTTCAAGAATACTTAATTTTGCTTTGAGATTTTCTATTTCCATACGCGGAGTCCCAAGAGAAAGCCAATAATCAAAAACAGACTATCTTTCGTCGTAGCAGATTCTTGCAGGTCTAATTTAAGCGGCTCAAAATAAGCATGTGAAGCCAGTATGATACTTAATCCCAGCAATGCCCAAAGCCAGTCTGATTTGCTTTGAGGGCGACGAATAAAAATAAGTACTAACAGCAAAATCAAGCCACAAAACAAGGGCACAAAATCGCCTGCTCTGACATAAAAAGTTGTCTCAGTTGCCAAAGGGACATCGGCCACAACCAAGGCTTCTTCATATAAACCGGTATCGCCATGCGTATAACCTATAGGGTCAACCCAGGCAGAAACGCCTGTATTGGTTGCACGTGCAAAGCTACGGCCTGTCTCAATGGAACGCATCTTGTACATGTTCAAATGCTGATAAGGACCTGCTGACACGCCGTACCAAGCATCATTGGTCACATTGATTAAAAGCTGCGCACCTTGGGCTACAAAATTGCGGCTAATATTCGGGAAAACGCCTTCATAGCAAACCGTCACAGCCGTAGAAACACCCTTTAGAACAACCGGTTTTAAGTCTTTGCCGCGAGAGAACTCACCCAAATTAGGCACTATTTTCTTTGCAACCAATCCAAACGGCCAAGGGACATACTCTCCAAAGGGCACCAAGTGACTTTTATCATAACGCTTCATGATCTCGTTGTGCGAATTTAAAACATACGCTGCGTTATAAAATTGATCTTGGGAGTCTTCAGCAATCGCTGGGATAATATTGATCGGGCCCAAATCACCTAAAGATACAAATTGTGGATTTTCAACTCTCAATCGATACGGGTATGAAGACTCTGGCCAAATTACGATTTCTGCTCCAGCTGCTACAGCTTGATTTTGCAAAGCACGATAACGAGCCAGAATTTCATCGCCGTAAAGCGCAGATTGGTTCTTGATGCCTTGTTCGATATTGCCTTGAAGCAAAGCAACTCTCACTGTTTTGAAGCTGTTGATATCGTATGTTTGCAGACGCCAAGTTCCGTATGAGAGGAGAACAAGGGTTATACTTATGGCAACTGAAATTAAAGTTTTGTTGCGAGATACTATAGCGCTATTAACCAGGCCAATATAAAAAACCAGGCCATAAACACCGACAACAGAAGCGCCTTGCACAAGAACAGGAATACTCAGCAACGAATAACCCGATGCTCCCCAAGGGAAAGAACCGATAAAACCATAATCACGCAAATATTCAGTCAGGCAAAGAGCCACGGGGAATAGGCAGAAATATGACCAGCCTAATTTTAAACTAATATATCTGGCTAAGGCAGCAGCGCCGCCCAAATAAAAGGCAATCACCATCGTCACCAGCAACAAAGCAAAGGCACTCAAAATCAAGTTCATATGCCCAAACACCGTCATGGTGATCATCAGCCAATACAGCGTGGCCATATACTGTAAAACCGTGGCAAAGAAAAAAAGCTTAAACGCTTGTTTGGGGGAAGCATGACGCGTTGCCCAAATCAAAGGGGCATAACCCACAAGCGCAAGCCAGCCCCAAGAAGTCAGTTGGCTGAGAGCCATCAAGAGAGCAGACAAAACAGCAAAAATAAGACCTGTCATAATACTGGCTCGAATATGCAGTTCATGTTTCGACAAGCCAATGCCCGTTGCCATTTTTCAGAAGCAACATTTTTGACTGTTAGCGATGCCAAAGGCCGACCTTCAACAAGTCCTTCTAATTTTCCTAAATGCGGGTCAAGTCTCACGGTCAACAGAGGGTTTTTACTTTTACACGGTGCCACGGCTTGTTGCATCAGTTTTAAAATTCCATCTTGCTTTTTATACTCTGCAACCGCGCATGTCCCATCTGGGTAAGAAAGCACACCCATGGCCCTGTTCGAATTGGCCGACACATAAAATACGCCGCCAGCGGGATGTTCTGGGTTCGCACCCAAACGCTCACGAGCTAGATGTTGTGCCTTGGCGGGGCTCATTGGCAATTTTAGTCTGTCGAGGGATGTTTTTGCGGCCCATTCTGAACCCACCAACTTATCTTGCTCAACAAGAAGCGACAAATCCCGCCTAAAGTGGCCTGCATTGCCCTGTCTTGCTAAATACTTGATTTCTTTGCCCGTAGACTCCCATACTGGCGACTCACTTTTCCAACTCTTTTCAAAAGCTGTAAATTCTACACCGGTTTGAATCGGGTCAACTCCTTTAGCGGATACAACGACTTCATAAGGACGTACTCTTGAAACAAGAACGCCTAAAATCAGTCCAATCACCAGCGCTAAAGCTCCCCAAGCAAATCTCGGTTTTCTGACCCACGGTGGTACCGTTGCCCATTGTGTAGGATTTTCTGACAGATTTGTTTTGGGAAAATAATAAACCTGAGCATTTTCTTGCTGTGAAGGGGCTTCATATGTCAGCAAATCTTGTTCTATGTTAGCCAAGGCTGCGTCGAACTCTGCAGCTGTCTGATAGCGTTTTTCAGGTTCTCTGGAGAGGGCTTTTGATAAAACACGATCCAAAGAAGCTGGTGCATGAAAATTGCGCTCGGAGGGCAATGAAAATCTGCCCAAAGGCAAGTCCCCTAAAATACATTCGTATAAGATCACGGCCACAGAATATAAATCCGAGCGACCATCGACACGCTTGGCGTCAATATGCTGCTCTGGGGCCATGTAGTTAACAGTTCCCATGGTAACCCTGCTGCGTGTTAGATTGGGATGAGGGTTCACTGCTTCGTTCAGAAGCCCTGCAAGACCAAAGTCTACCAAAACAATGCGTTCGAGATTTTCTTCAACTAAGACATTTTCTGGCTTTAAGTCTCTGTGAATAATCCCTCGGTCGTGGGCAGCTTTAAGACCTATCAGAATCTGACGCACGAAGCCTAAGGATTGAGCCATTGGCAGTGGGCCATTTTTTAAGAAACGTCTTAAAGTCGTCCCTTCGACAAATTCCATGCAAAAATAATGAATCGTTGAAACGCTGCCACTGTCATAAATTGCAACGACATTCGGGTGTCTAAAAGAACTCAGCGCAGCAGACTCGCGCTCAAACCGCGCAACCAAATCTGAGCGAGACGACATTTCGGTCGATAAGATCTTAACAGCTGCCACTCGACCTGAAGCAATATGGCGAGCTTTATACACAGAACCCATGGCGCCCTTGCCGATAACTTCTCCGAGTTCGTAACCAGGAATCATGGGTGGCGGAGTTTCGACGGTCTGCGCTTGGGTCGGCTGAGTTGTCGCTTGCGCGGCAGGTTTTTTGGAAACAGCATAACGCTTCGCTAGAGCCGGGTGAATACCCACGCTTTTTTTGGCTTTCCCGAGAAAATTAGTGTCTACCCAGGTGCCGCAATATTCGCAGCGACCCGAAGTTAACTCGGAATTACAGTGGCTGCATTTAAAACTAGCGCCTGACATATCTCACTTGCTGTTGTTGCTGCGGCAAGGGTTCCAAATGGAATTGGTACCATTCTTGCCCATAGCCATTCATCTTCATTTTTTTATTATTTTGTAAGTTGTTTAAATTAGCAATCAAATGAGCATCTGAGGTTCCCAATTTTTTCTGACCGTTGACCAAAACATCTATCGCCTTACCCGTGCTTCCAGCCTTCCAGTGACAATAAGCCCAAACACACCAGAGAAGGCCTTGTTTAGGAGAATAACGAGCCGCAGTCTCAAATATTTTGTCCATTTTTACGTAATCTTTTTTCTTAAAAGCAAGCACGGCAAGCATGGCTCTTGCGTTCCAATGTTTTCCAAAAGATTTTTCTAGATAAGGCTTTGCCTTGGAAAAATCTTGTCGCATGTAGTGCAAACTACCGATTTGGCCATCAATCGCACTGGCTGTAAAAAATTGCCAGTAAGCATATTGTTTTTTGACGTCTTCAAGCAAGGCAATGCCTCGGTCAATGCGACCTTTTTGAATTTCTGAGACCGCTTGCATCATAGCTGTTTGCGCCTTGAGAGCGACCTTGCGCGCCATGAAAAAATAAACAGCAACAGCGACGATCAGGGCTGGAAAAATTGCAGCAATCACGCTGAAAGTAAACCAAACAAGGCCAAATACAGCAAATCCTGCAAGCAAAGCTAAAAATAAAAGAATCATGTCACTTTGTACCAATCTGTTTGAAAAACGCCAGCCTTTCAAGATTTTCATTAATTTCTGCAGCCGAAATCTCTTCCCCATCGGAAAGCACCACCAGCTTTTCAACCAGATTTTTTAATTGCCTAACATTCCCAGGCCATGGATATGCCTCCAGAATTGCCAGGCCCTCTGCACTGATGGTTTTGCTGCACGCCCCATACTTAGCGCAGAAGATGTTGAGAAAACTGTTGATCAAGACCAGGA
>JBAXMC010000075.1:0-8752 GCA_037134495.1 Myxococcaceae bacterium | reverse complement strand
CCATAGGAATCTCTGAACAGGGTCACATCCGTTTGGCTTGCTTCGATGCATCGGCCATTGAAACACACGATGAACTCAGATTATTGTTTGGTAAAGAGTTGGATCTTGAGATCGCTGCCCCTGAGTTGATTATTAACTCTATTAATAAGGCTTATGATAGAGTGATTCGCCAAGCTGAGACAGCTGTAGCAGAACTTGAAGATGCTGAATCCGGCGATTTAAAAGGTGTATTAGAAGATGAAGTCGTCGATTTGCTTGACATTGAAGGCGATGACGAAGCACCAATCATTAGACTTGTGAACTCTCTCATGAGCCAAGCTGTCAAAGATAGGGCCAGCGATATTCACGTAGAACCCTTTGAGCGTGATTTGATCGTTCGCTTCAGAATCGACGGTATTTTATACGAGATTATTAAACCGCCTAAAAGATTCCAAAACTCTATTATCTCTCGGCTTAAAATTATGGCTGGGCTTAATATTGCTGAAAAACGCTTGCCTCAGGATGGCCGTATTCGGCTGAAAGTGGCGGGTAAAGATTTCGATATTCGCGTTTCAAGTGTGCCGACAGGTTATGGCGAAAGAATCGTTATGCGTTTGCTCGATCGATCCAGTGTGCTCAAAGCTTTGAGCGAGATTGGTTTTTCAGAGCATAACTTAAAAGCCATTTACCAGATTATTAGCTCGTCTCATGGTATTTTCTTGGTTTCTGGACCGACAGGATCTGGGAAAACTTCGACGCTTTATGCTTGTTTGGCTAAGATTAATAAGCCAGAACTCAATATTTTGACCATCGAAGATCCTGTTGAGTATCAGTTGCCAGGTGTAGGTCAGGTTCAGGTGAACACCAAAATCGATCTGACTTTCTCGAACGGTCTGAGAGCATTTTTGCGTCAAGATCCTGATGTTATCATGGTCGGTGAAATTCGAGATAGAACAACGGCTGAAATTGCGATTCAGGCCTCATTGACGGGTCACTTAGTGTTCTCGACCGTTCATACAAACGATGCACCCGGTGCGATTTCACGTTTGGTGGATATGCAGGTGGAACCCTTTTTGGTAGCGAGTTCTTTGATGGCTGTTTTGGCCCAGCGATTGGTTAGAACGATTTGTTCTGAATGCCGTGAAGAGTATGTGCCGACATCAGAAGAATTGCACGAACTGGGACTTGACCCTGAGACAACCCCGAAACTTTGGCGTGGTAAAGGCTGTCCCGCTTGTCAAAACACAGGTTATTTAGGCCGTCAGGGGATCTTTGAACTCATGCTGGTAGAAGAGAATATTCGGCAATTAATCTTGCAGAATGCGGATTCTGCTACGATTAAGAACAAAGCGCGCGAACAAGGCATGGTGACTTTGAGGGAAGATGGAGCCCATAAAGTAAAAATGGGTATTACCACCGTCGAAGAAGTTACTCGTGTTACACGCGAAGAGAACTTGATGGTGGACACTCAATAATGCCGATTTACGAGTACAAGGGCTATGATCAAAAAGGCAAGAGCGTTAAAGGCTCTCGCGATGTTGATAGCGTCAAAATGCTTCGTGTTTTGCTTCGCAAAGACGGTATCTTGGCCACCGATGTATTCGAAGCTTCAGGCGCACAAATCGGTGGTGGTAAATCGAAGGGTTTCTTAGGACGACAAATTAATTTAGGTGGCCTGTTTAAAGGCATTAGCATCAGTGAGATTGCTCAAGCGACTCGGCAAATGGCTATTTTGCTTCAAGCTGGTGTCCAGATGGTTGATGCTCTGAACGCTTTGATTGACCAGATAGACAATGAAAAACTTAAAAGAATCTATTCTGAAATCAGATCCTCTGTGAACGAAGGTTCTTCGCTTGCTGATGCGATGCAGAAGCATACGATTTTTAGCAATATTTATATCAATATGATCAGAGCAGGCGAAAGCTCGGGTGCTTTAGAAGTTGTACTGGAGCGCTTGGCAGATTTTATGGAAGGCCAAGCGCAGCTTAAAAGCAAAATTATTAGTGCCATGGTTTACCCTGCGGTGATGGCAACGGTTGCTCTCGTGATCATGATTGTCATGCTTACGACAGTGATTCCAAGAATCGCGCAAATATTTATTCGGGCTAAAGTCCAACTGCCATTTTTGACACGCATGATGATCGGCATCAGTGATGTTTTAAGTAATTACTGGTGGCTCTTAATCATGATGATTGGTGGTTCAGTCTATGGGTTTATGCGCTGGAAAAAGACTCCGAAGGGACGAGCTGCCTGGGATAAGTTTATGCTTCAAGTGCCAGTCCTTGGGACCATTACTCAATTGGTTTCAGTTGCTCGTTTTTCACGCACGCTTTCGACTCTTTTAGCTAGTGGGGTGCCACTGCTACATAGTTTGGAAATCGTTCGCAATATTGTCTCAAACGATGTTCTTGAAAAAGCCATCGATGCCGTGAGAGAAGCTGTTCGTGAAGGTGAAGATATTTCAACTCCGTTAAAGCGCAGTGGCTGTTTTCCCCCTATGGTAACGCACATGATTGCTATTGGTGAGAAGTCTGGTCAGCTTGAGACAATGCTGACTCGAATCGCTGTAACTTATGAACAGCAGGTCCAGCTTAGAGTGACAACGCTGACGGCCCTAATGGAACCGATTATGATCGTGATTATGGGTGGCAGTGTTGGTTTAATTGTGTTCGCAATCTTGACGCCTATTATGCAAATGAATACTCTTGTTAAATAAGGGAGAAGAATATGAAAACTGGACTTAAGGGATTTTCGCTGATTGAAATCATGATTGTCATGATGCTTATTGGTTTAATCGTCGCTGGTATCGCCGTGGCGGTATTTGGACAGCTGAACAAAGGTCAGATTAAGGCAGCTCAAACTGAAGCAAGTGGCCTGGCTAGCAAATTAGTCATGTATAAGGCTGAACGACGTAAAAGCCCAGAAAACTGGGAAGATTTGGTGAAGAATGGTGATTTGGAAAAAGCACCGGTAGATCCATGGGGTAACGAATATAGTTTTGTTTGCCCTGGCGTTCATAATCCAAAAGCTTGTGATGTACACTCAAATGGTCCAGATGGACTACCGGATACAGAAGACGATGTCGGAAACTGGGAAAAATAAACGAGGCTTTTCTCTCATAGAGATCATGGTTGTATTGCTCCTGGTTGGAGTCTTTACGGCCATTGCTATCCCGACCTTTCGGTCGATCAATGGGAGTAAACTCAAAAGTACCGCGAATCAGCTACAAGGTTTGATTCGCGATACGTATGCGAGGGCTTCTTTGTCTGGCAAAACCTGTCGGATTGTCTTTGACATGGATAAAAAAGAATATTGGATCGAAGAATCAGCCGATACTGTCAAAGTAAAAAATAAAGAACAGGATGAAGACGCCAAACGAGATCGTGAACGAGACCCAGAAGTTGCTAAGCTTGCAAAACCACCTGAGTTCAAAGCGGTCGAAGATGAGCTAGGTGAAAAACAAAAACTACCTGAAGATATTTATTTCAGAAGCATTTGGATTGACCGGTTTGAAGAACGAGCAAACAAAGGCCAAATTGCTCTGTATTTCTTTCCTGATGGTTATACGGAAGAAGCTCAGATTATTATTGCAGATGACCCAGAAGGTAAGCGTCTGTATAATCTTGTTGTTGAGCCGCTGACCGGTGCAGTGGTGATTGAAGATCAAGAGTTGCCCATTGAGAAGCAGTAAGGCCAGGGCATTCTCACTTCTCGAAGTCATGATTGCTATGGCCATCATGGGACTTTCTTTGATTTATTTATTTGAAGCCCAGGCACGTTCTCTTAAATTAGCTTCTAAAGGACGTGCTCTGAATATTGCTACGCAATTAGCACGTAAGAAATTAATCGATTGCAAATATGACCTAATTAAAAAAGGCTTTTCGATAGGAGACTATGGCAGCGATGGCACTTTTGAAGAAGAAGGCTACAAAGACTATAAATGGGAATGTCATGGTTTGAGATTCAATATGCCTCCGCCAAGTCCTGAAGCAATTTCGAAAGCCATGAAAGCCCAAAGCGGTGGCCCTCAGCAACCCGGAGGTAGTGGTGCGATGAGTGGCATGGACTTTGGTTCTAATATGCTCGCGCCATTTTTTAGTCTTATTTCAACCACGTTTGGAGATTCGATCCGAGAATTAGTGCTGGTTGTTCGTTGGAAAGAGCAGGGCGTAGACGAAGATTTAAAAGTGGTTACGCATGTTGTGAATACGAAACCTATGACTGATCTGGCTGGATTATTAACAGCTGGGGCTCCCAAGCCACCTGCACCTCCTCCTCCTCCAGGACCGCCAAAATGAACCAGAAAGGCTTTAGTCTTATCGAAGTCTTGATTGCGGCCGCTTTGCTCGCCATGATGGGGGTAATTTTATTTACAAGCCTGACATCAGCTCTTAATGTGACAGAGAAAGCCGAAGGTATCTCAACTCGGCATCACCTGATTAGACAAGCCCTGGCTAGGATGTCATCTGAAATGACCATGGCTTATATGAGTGCAAATCGTAATCCTCAGAACCTGGTTGTCGATACGCAGTTTAGAGGCGATAAAAACCAGGTTTCTTTTGTCGCTTTTGGGGGACTTACTCATAAGCAAGATGCGAAAGAAAGCGGGGAAAGAGAAATCTCTTATTTTATCCAAGATGGTAATCTGATGCGCCGAGAGAAAGCTAACCCGGGTAAAGCTCTCTGGAAAGAAGGCAAAGCCAAATTAGTTTGCCCCAAAGTAGATAAGCTAGCGCTAAAATATTGGAACATGCAGACCAACGCCTGGGACAGTATTTGGAAAACAGAAAACCAAGATTATCGAACAGCAACTTTGCCTCTGCGTGTTCAAATTGAACTCAGTACGAAATTAAACGACGATGACATTGAAAAGATTACAACGGAGACACAGATTTGGCTCGACAAACCCATCTTCTTAGTCCCTTAAGAGCACGAGGTATGGCTCTTTTGATGGTGGTCGTCTCGCTGGCCGTGATTTCGGCTGTCGTGACGGATCTATTGGTTGAGCAACAGTCAGGATATCAAGTCGCTTTGCGTCAGCGCGATGCCTTAAAAGCAGAGGCTTTAGCAGAAAGCGGTCTTCAAATTTCTCAGATGTTTCTGATTGTTCAAGGTGCCATCCAAGGCTATTTTACGCAGTTTGCAGCGATGGGTGTGCCACTGCCTAAGTCTACAGTTTGGGAGATGCTGTCAATAGATAGTAATCTTTTAGGTGGTCTTGTCTCCGGTGAACTCGCAACAACCCTGGGTATTGACGTCAGCGAGGCAGTTAAAAAACGCAAAGAAGAAGAAAAGAAAAAACTTGATGAAAAAATGAAAGCGCGGGAGCAAAAAACGCGTAGTGACACAGGCATGTTTATCCCACCAGAGGGCGGTTTCGGCGCATTTGAAGGCTCTTTTACAGTGGCTGTGACAGACGAAGAGAGTAAAATTTCTTTTCGAAAGTGGACCGAATTGGGTCCCGCTGAACGTATCAAAACTCGGAAACTCTTGGCGGCTTTGTTTTATCCGATGAGATATCAACCCCTTTTTAAAAAAGTAAGCCGTCCTGAATTAATCGCTAATATTTTTGATTATTTAGATGTTGATGAAGTTCGAATTAATCCTAATGCAATAGGTGACAACTGGGGTATGCCTTTTGGAGGTTCTGAGCGAGACTTGTATTTAAGCACAAAAGGCGTCTTTCCTAAAAATGCTTATTTTGACAGCTTAGGCGAGTTAAACTTGGTTTATGGTTTTACAGATAAGCACTATGATGCTTTTTCGGAAGCACTCACAATTTACGGGCAAGACCAGAAAATTAATATTTTATCAGCCAAGGAACCCGTGGTAGAAGCTCTTATTCGTTACTGTGCTCAAAACGAGCTGGACCCTAACTTGCAGCAGCAAGTTTGGGTGGATACAGCCGTTAAAAAGTGGATGCAGTACAAGACGATGGGAGGAGGGCCCGTTAGTCCAGAGGGTTTTGTGAAATTTTTAACCACGCTTCCATTGTCGGTAGACACAAAAGGGTGTCAAGATATCTTGGGTGTTGCATCACAGAATTTCACTTTGAAGAGCCAGGCAACGGTCAATGGAGTCAGCCGCACTTTGACACTGGTGGCACGAGTGAATAATGGTAATCAGGAACGTTATTATTTTAGAGGTCAATGAGCATGGCAAAGCGAATAATTGGACTAGACATCGGAGCGTACAGCATCAAGGTGCTGCATCTGGAAAATTCAGAGGTGAAAAAGACTCACGAGGTTCCATATTCTGAAGAAGCTCTGCTGTCTCTGAAAGGCAGTGAGTGGCTAGAAGGTGATCTTTTGGTGACGGGTTTATCGGGCGCAGATGCACAAGTGCGTTCATTGGATGTGCCATTTTCAAGCACAAAAAAAATAAATTCTGTTTTGGGAAGCTTGCTCGATGCACAATTGCCTCTTGAAATAGATGACTTGGTCTTATCTTGGTTTTTACAAACTGAAAAAAAAGAGCCACAGCAAAGAATTTTGGCTGCTTTTGCCAAAAAAACCTCTGTCGGAACTTATTTAGAAACACTCGAAAAAATCGACGTTAATCCAAAAATATTAACACTGAAAGCAGCAGGTTTATATGAGTTGCTCAAAATAGAACTCAAAGAACCTAAACTAGCAGCCTTAATAGATATTGGGTCTTCCAGCACAAGCATTTGTATCGGCGATGATAAAAAAATGTTGGTGGCCAGGTCTGTTTTTAAGTCAGACCCAGCATCTGTGCTCAGAGAAGTTCGTCAGACTTTTCTAGCGTTCGATAAGCCCATCGAACAAGTTTATTTGGTTGGCGGTCTTGCACTGACACCCAATATTGAATCAGAGTTTGTTAAAATTCTGGGTGTTCCTGTCAAAGTATTAAAACCTTTTGGACTTTCTCCGGCAATGGCTATGGTAGCTAGCTATGCCTTGATTGGGCAAACGCCGAACGAAAAACATAATCGTTTTAATTTACGCAAAGATGATTTTGCTTTCCGTTCTGAAATTAAGTTTGTGACCGGTCATACGCGAACGTTTGGTGTCTGGGCCCTGATTTTGATGGGACTTTTGGTTGTGAATTACGGAACAAGACGCTATTTCTTGAGTGCTCGTATTAATGACTTGCGTGCTGAAGAAATGACGCTCTGTAAAAAAGTGACGGGTGCAGCAGCCTGCTTATCGACCATTAAAAAAACGTTAGCCAAAGACAAACAAGATAGAATACCGGAAATGAGTGCATTGGATATTTATTTGAAAGTTTCCAATGCATTGCCGACGGATGTGAAGGCAAAACTGACAGACTTAGATATTGCCAATAACAGCGTGAGACTATCAGGAGAAACAGCTGACTTTGAGTCGGTGGATCTTTTGGTGGCAGGGTTGTCGAAAGCCTCTTGTTTTAAGAACGTTGACAAAGGTCGAGCACGTCAGTCTACATCGGGTGTGAGTTTTCAAATATCGATGGATGTTGATTGTGGGAGTGAATCATGAAGTTAGAGGCTTTATGGGACCGTTTTCAAGCTTTAAGCAATGAAGATAAGAAGAAGGCTGTTTTAGGAGCTGGAGTTCTTTCTTTTCTTTTGGTTGTTTTGTGCGTTTGGGGAGCCTGGAGCTCTGTTAACACACGTCAATTAGAAGTTAGAAGATTGGCAACAGAGATGAAACAAATCGATACTTTGTCGATCCAGTATAATGAAGTGAAAGCCGAGCAGCAAGCCAGAGAAGCTCAAATTAGGTCCAATCAAGTGGCTTTGTTCACATTGATTCAAAATTCAGCGACACGTCTTGATCTGAAACTTAATGACTTAAACGAACGTAAAGAAGCTTTGTCTGACTCAAACTTAACTCAAGTGAGTGTTGTTGTGACAGTGAAAGAGCTCTCGATGGATCGTTTAACCGCATTTTTAGAAGACATCGAAAATTCTTCTAGCAAGGGTCTTGTTAAAATAACGCGTTTACAAGTTAAAACACGTTTTGATTCTCCTGATTTATTAGATCTTCAAATGACAGTGTCCACTTGGAAGGCGAGCTGAGATGAAAAAAGTTTTTTATATAGGTTTCTCTGGATTTTGTTTTTTAATCTCGCTTTATTTAACCTTCCCAATGGATTCGCTGAGGCCATTTCTAGAAAAACAAATGACGAATGCGCTCTCGGGTGAAGGACAAGGAGCTCATTTTGTAAGGCCACCTCAGGTTAATATTGGGGAGTTGTCTTTGTGGCGCTTATCTGGGGCTGCCATGAGCAATGTCCAGATTCAGATGGGCAGTGAAAATTCTGAACCAGGCCAAAAGTTGCAATTTGAAGAACTGAAAATTCGGTTTGGTATTTTTAGCACTTTGAGTGGCAAACCAAAAATAGAGTTTGATTCTCTCGTTTATTCAGGACGAGCACGGGGTGCAGTGACTATGACTCCGGAGGGTAGTTTGGGTGCTTTGTGGCTTGATATTACACAAATTGATCTTCAAAAATTACGAGGTCCTGTTGGAGAACAGGGACTCAAAATCGCAGGACAGCTTAATCTGGCCAGTGATTTGAATATGGGCAAGCATCCTGCCAAAGATGGCGCCGGCAGTCTTGATTTGAATTTCAAAAATCTTTCTGTGGGTCCGGGTGTTTTTGAAATTCCCGGTGGCGGTGGTTTTGGTGGTATGACATTGCCGTTGATTAAATTGGGGCAATTTTTTGGTAAAGCATCATTCCAAAACGGCAAAGCAAAAATACAAGATTTGAGATTATCAGGTGGCGATATCGAGGCTCATATTAACGCCAGTGTAGAACTTGC
>JBAXMC010000074.1:0-8807 GCA_037134495.1 Myxococcaceae bacterium | reverse complement strand
CCCCCAATGTCAGTTTTGGTTACGGCATCATGGCTAGCAGTTTGCAACTGGCCACCATGGTCAGCACGATTGCCAATGACGGCATACGAGTTGCTCCAAAAATCTTAAAAAACATACAGCGTTCTAATGGCGAAATTTATAATCCGTTGCCAGATTATCAACCGGTCAGAGTGATCAGCGAACAAGCAGCCAAAGCTCTGACTCAAATCATGGTCAGCGATACTGAAGGCGATGGTAGCGGAAAACGCGCTGCGATTACCGGAGTCAAAGTAGCTGGCAAGACAGGTACAGCTGAAAAACTTTCTGAATCTGGACGTTATGCAAAAAACTTAAACGTCAGCTCCTTTGTGGGCTTTGCGCCGGCAGACAACCCTGAAATTGTCGCTTTGGTCAGCATTGACGAACCCAAAGGAGTTGCTTTTGGGGGCTATGTAGCCGCTCCTGCCTGGCGTGAGATTGTAGAAGCGGCTTTGATTCAATCGAAGTAGGACATCTGTTGCAATTCTATGATCCATGTCCGCATCTCCAAACAAGCATCGATTACTTCTTGAGCTTGCTGAGATGGCTCTCTCGAAATCTGCCTCAAAGTCACCCCTGCCCCATAAATATCCAATAAAACAGGATTCTGTTCTTGGCTAAATCTGGGCCTATATTCGTGAGTACCCTCAAGAGCACCCTCAAAATTTTCAGGGACCTCTGGATCAAAAAAACGTGAGATACTAAAATCCAGTAGTTTTATCGTCTGCCCATCCCAGACAATATTGGCAGGTTTGACATCTAAGTGTCCAACGCCTAGTTCATGACAATGCTGCAAAGCACTCAGGAGCTGTCTCATCACCATTTTCGCTTCTTGCTCCGAAAGTTTTACTCTCTCCAAAGAACAACCTGGAGCATATTGCATGGCAATTCGGAAATACTCCATAGAGTTATCCATGCCGAAAATTCGAGGGATATTCGGGTGTCCACAAACGTGATGCATCGTTTTGGCCTCCACTTCAATTTTTGGCATATGCCTTTCAATCTCTCGCTCTGTAACAGTAGGTTTATTCATGAAGCGAGATACAAGACTCCACTTATTAACCTCTTTAAGTGCAATCTTAAGTCCGTAATATGCCGCAGAAAAAACACTGCCAGAAGCACCCTTGCCCAAGAATTTGAGTTCATCTTGATTGTATGTCGGAATCCCAAGATCGGGCATAGGCAAATCTTTTCCTAGAGGGTCTACTTTTTTAACTTTTCTTTGAGGCGAAGCAGCCTGACTCACACTAACCGATGGAACACCACTATTTATCTCAAAACCTGAAGGTATCCTATCGATCGTAAGGCCTGGTGGTTTCCCAAATACGACTTGCAGTCGACTCGAAAACCAATTGCCTTGCAGCCATAGATCTCTCATATCTTCAAGGACATTCCCAAACGATAATAAGTGCGTGTGAAATAAAACAAAAACCAACCCAAAAGCAAACTTGGACATAACCAAGCAACATTGTAGACAGTCGGTTTTGTTCCGGTTATAAATTAGGCAGTGTTTCGTTTAAAACCTCTGAATCCTCTAGCTGACCGTGACCCTAAAGGCTTTGTCACGCTTGACTCTCGAAAAGCCAAACCCGGAGTGATTTTTGTCGCTTCCAAAGGCGCCACTCCCAACTCTAAAGATGGTCACGATTTTATTCAGCAAGCACTCTCAAACAACTGCTCTGGCTTAATTATTGAGCGCACAGATATCGAGATTCCCACACACATTCCTGTTTGGTTGGCAGGAAACAGCCGTATCGCAGCAGCTATTTTGTCCGAACAAGCATTAGGGGCACCTTCAAAAGCTTTAAATCTTTGCGGGGTTACTGGCACCAATGGTAAAACAACCGTTACTTTTTTGCTGGCCAGTATCGCAAACGCTTTTGGGCGTAAAGCAGCTGTTTTAGGCACGCTTGGATCTGGCCCACTTGATAACTTGCAATATTTCGGGTTTACCACCCCTGAAGCTGAAAATATCAGTGCGTATCTGAAAGACTTAAAAGATCAGCATTTTGAACAAGTAGCCATGGAAGTTTCTTCACATGCACTCGCTACTTACAGAGTAGATGGTTTAACTTTTAAAGCCGCTGCGTTCACCAATTTAAGCCAGGATCATTTAGATTTTCACGGCAACTTAGAAAACTATTTAAAAGCCAAAGCGAGATTATTCACAGAGTTATTGCCAGAAGATGGGGTGGCAGTATTGCCGGAGACCTCTCCCCTAGCCCCTCTCCACCAAGTGGAGAGGGGAAAAACACTGCATTGGGGATATACCTCCAACTCAGACATAGAAGCTTCTGATATAAAACTCAGCGATTACGGAATTAGATTTAAACTGCGTATTAAAAACCAAACAGCTGAAATCAAGAGTCCACTCTTTGGGCGTTTTAACATTGACAACATGCTCTGCGCAGCTGGGCTTGCCTACGCAACGGAGATTCCCATAGAAGCTATTGCTGCAGGACTCTCACAGGCTGTGATTCCTAAAGGCCGGCTAGAACGTGTTTCACCCAGCAAACCAGCTGTTTTTGTAGACTTTGCACACACACCCGATGCTCTTTCTAAAACACTGCAAACGCTTCGTGAAATATGCAAAGCTAAGCTAATTGTCGTGTTTGGTTGCGGCGGCGATAGAGACAGAACAAAACGCCCTCTGATGACCCAAATAGCAGCTCAATATGCCGATTTAACAGTTATCACTCTGGATAACCCCAGACATGAAAAACCAGAACAGATTATTGCCGACATGTCTCCCCTGCCCAACATGCTTGTGATCTTAGAACGCGAAAAAGCGATAAAACACGCCATTTTTACAGCAAATCCAGACGACATGATCTTGATTGCTGGCAAAGGACATGAAACAACTCAACAAATAGGAGATGAATATCGTCCCTTCGACGATGCCAAAATAGCCCATGAAGTCTTACTCCATCGACACCAGAACCCTGAAACCAGGTGATATTTTCGTTGCAATAGAAGGCGAAACCTTCGACGGGCATAATTTTGTCGAAGAAGCTTTTCAAAAAGGCGCCTCCTCAGCCATCGTTCGCAACAATTACGAATGGTCCAGACCCAATATCACGAGAGTTCCAGATACCCTGAAAGCCTTGCAAGATTTGGCTCATGAGCACTTGCTTAAAATGCCAGCTAAACGTGTAGCGCTCACAGGCTCAGCAGGCAAAACAACCACCAAAGAACTCATTGCTGCTGCACTGCGCGCCTGCTTAGGTCAAGAAGCTGTTTTTGTGAGTTCTGGCAATTTGAATAACCATTTGGGTTTGCCACTGTCGGCTTTGAAAGTCACGCCTGAGCACAAAGTAGCTGTCTTTGAAATGGGCATGAATCATTTCGGCGAAATTGCTCTGCTTGCTCAGATCGCAAAACCTCAAATTGGCCTCATTACCAATATTGGTTCAGCGCACGCAGGCAATCTAGGAGGCCTAGAAGGAGTAGCCAAAGCCAAAGCAGAACTATTCGAAGCACTGAGCAGCGATCAAACCGGCATTATCAATGCAGATGATCCACGTTGTGTGCGAGAAGCCAATAACAAGCTCAAATCCAAAAAGCTTTCGTTTGGAAAAGCAGCCTGGGCCGATATTCGAATTTCAGACTACGATCGGCCTAGTTTTACTTATCAAGATCAAGTTATAGACATTAATTTTCCTCTGCTCGGTCATCATAATATTCAAAACGCCGCCGGTGCTTTGGCTGTGGCTGTAGCTTTGGGTCTTGATTTCAAGCAAGCAGGTCTAGGACTAGAGCAAGTAAAACCTGTAAATGGCCGCTTACAAAAGCATGTTTTAAAAAACGGTGCGATTTTATTAGATGACACTTACAATGCCAACCCTGAATCCATGGAAGCCGGACTGGCTGTTTTAGCATCGTTTAAAAATCACCGTAAAATCGCCGTGTTAGGAGATATGGCTGAATTAGGTGAGTCAGCTGAAGATAAACATCACAGCATTGGTGCTGCCTGTATTCAAAAAGGCGTTGATTTACTATTTGCCTGCGGATCGCATGCGAAGCACTACGGAGAAGGCGCTTTCGAAGCTGGGTTTCCTATGGAAAACTTTTCCTGGGCGCCTGACAGCACTGCTTTAGGCCTGCTGGTTGCAGCTCAAATCAAACCTCTTGATGTTATCTGGGTCAAAGGATCTAGAATCATGAAAATGGAAAAGGCCATTGACTCCATATTAAAATATGATAAATAATAACAATGTTTAAATCGTTTTTATTGGCTATTTTATTAATTTTTCCAATGGAACGTTCCGCAAGAGCTGATATCGTCACGTACGGTATTTTTGCTGTTGGTTTGGTGGTGAAAAATACTCTGTCGCATCTTTCGAAACAACAAGCACAACAACGTCCACTTCTATCCGTCACATTGCGGTGTATTTCAGATGCAACAGGCTTGTTTCTTTTGAAAGAAACCGGCGAAGCAGCTCTGCAATCATTTGCCAGTGTTGCTCCTGATTGGTTAAAATCGAAGAAAACCAACCCATTAGAGACTGAAAACACACGCTTACAACAGGAATTAGCTAATTTGAAATCAGCCTCTCTAGCAAGTGAACCTATGCTGCAAGCAGAAAGAATTAATGAGCTAAAAGAACAATGGTTTTCATCGCAGCTCACTCAAACACTGCAAAAAATTGATGAGATTTTGAATTCTTGGACTTTCAGCGATAACTCTCTCACAATTGCTAATTACTTGCTTGAACTCTCAGAACAAGCCCTGTCGCTCTATCCTATTATCGTGGATCGAAGTATAAATCTAACAGGCGAAGCTCTCCTTTACAATAAAACACTTCTTTCAGAAAAAGCCATCTCATTACATCTTAGAATGAGAATTTCGGAGAAAACAAAAAATTACTTAAAAGACAGTTTAGAAGAAATGATAAAAAACAGTCAAACATCTAAAGCACAATACATCAGAAAACTCTTTGGCGTGTTAAATATTGATATCGAATTATCCAAGTCTACTACCCAGTCTGACGCTGAAACCCAAATCACCGACTTGTAGTTTGGTTTTGGTAAGCAGAACTACAGTGGATCCAAATTCGAAATACCCGAGTTCTTCGCCCTTTTGGAAGATTCGGGTTTCATAATATTTTAAAATATTTTTCGAGCCTTTAATATTTGTTGTGAGTTCAGGATCAAAAGCCAGTTTGACTTTGCCAACCATGGTCGCTCCAACAGCTACTAAAATAGCTTCTTCTCCGAGCCAACAAACAATGCGTTCGTTCACGCAAAATAGCTGGTCTATGTTTTTGACAGCCCAAGCATTCACTGGCCATAAATAGCCTGGCAAGTAGCGTGCTTTCAAAATAGGCGCTGAAATAGGCATATGAAACCGGTGATAATCTTTGGGTGACAAATAAATCGTGGTAAAATAGCCATTTTCAAATTCTGGTGCTGCTTCGCCTAGTAAATCTGCCAGTTGATAATTTCGGCCTTTAATCTGCAAGAGCTGCCCAGCTTGTATCTGGCCACATTGCCCAAAAGCACCATCACAGGGGCTGATTATATTAGCTGAATCTACAGGGCGCAGACCTGGTTTCAAGCGACGAATAAAAAAATCTTGCAGTGATTCGAAACTTGAAAGCGGGTTGGCGATTTCAGAAAAATCAACGCCAAAAAAGTTCCCAAAGGCTTTTAAAAATGGCTCCCTGAAAAATAACGGCAATCTTAAAGCCGCAAGCTTACCCATCAAACGTGAAATAGAATTTTTAGGCAAAAGCCATAATAAATGCATTTTGTAACCCTGTCATATTTTGACGGGCTTCACAAAAGCTTTTAGAGTCTGACTTTTTCGATCTATGAATCGGGATAGTCTTGACTTTTTCGATCTAAACAATGCTATAGTCATACCTATGAAACGAATTTATGAAGCTGTTCTTGATGAACATTTCTCAAAATATGATCAGATGGCTTTTCTCTCCGGACCTCGCCAGGTCGGGAAAACAACTGTCGCGAAGAATATTCTTAAACACATGGGCACACGTTCAAAATACCTCAATTGGGACATATTATCAGATCGCAAGTGCATTTTAGAGGACTATGAATCTGTTTTAGAAAATTTGTCTTTAGATTTGGTTTCAGACAAAAAACCATTTTTAGTGCTCGATGAAATCCATAAATATAAGCATTGGAAAAATTGGCTAAAAGGCTTATCTGACTTAACCAAGAGTCACTTAAATCTTTTGGTTACAGGAAGTTCAAAACTCAACACCTTCAGGCGAGGAGGAGATAGCTTGATGGGGCGTTATTTTTTGTACCGCGTCCATCCTTTTTCTGTAGCAGAGCTATTACGAACAGAAATGCCTGATAAACTTTTTTCCATGCCACAAAAGCTAGATTCTGATCAATTTGAAGCTTTATATCAGTTCGGGGGCTTTCCAGAAGCATTTAGGACTGCAGAAAAACGCTTTTATCATCGCTGGCAGAACCTAAGATTGGAACAGCTATTTAGAGAAGATATTAGAAACATGGAACAAGTCGAAGATATTGGACAAATGGAATTATTGGCATTTCAATTGCGTTTCAATGCATCGCAATTACTTAATTACTCAAATATGGCCAATAAAGTTCGTGTTTCTGATCAGACTATCCGCCGTTGGATTCGAATCCTTGAATCTTTCTATTATTGTTTCACTTTGACACCATACAGTCAAAACATTGCTCGCAGCATCCTCAAGGAGCCTAAAGTTTTTTTATGGGACTGGTCTTTGGTAGAGGATCCAGGTTCTCGATATGAAAATTTCATTGCCTGCCATTTACTAAAGGCTGTTCACTTTTGGAACGACATAGGCTTTGGAAGCTTTGCTCTCCATTATGTACGAGACAAAGAAAAACGAGAAGTGGATTTCTTAATTATTAAAGACCATAAACCTTGGATGCTTATAGAAGCTAAAAGTTCTCAGAAAGAACCTTTAAGCGAGTCACTGAAACATTACCAGAAGCAACTCAATGCTGAAATTGTTTTGCAGGTTGCCCTGGATGCGGATTACTCAGAACAGGACTGCTTCAATCTGTCTAAACCAGTAATCGTATCTGCTAAGACTTTGCTATCCCAGTTGATTTGATTTTCGAAACCCTGTCATATTTTGACAGGGTCCACAAACCTAAAGGTCTGAAACTTTCAGGCCTGCTATATCTGATGGTGTAACATACCAATTTTGGACCGCAGCAATAAAGTTTTGCATGGCTGCACTCGTGCTCGCAATTCCAACGCCCGTAATAATAGCTGCACTCAAAACATGGAATGGATTATCAACAGCATGAGCAGCCATTGCTTTAGTTGGCTCACTAGAAGCAGCAACACGCTGATTAAAATTCGCAGACAAAAGCCATGTTGCTCCAAAACTTAAGCACGTAATACCCAAATTTAAAGCTGCATTAATACAAAGACCTTCAGGCTTAGAAAGAACTTTAGTATATAAAACTGCCGTATGAGGCGTCGTCGCAGTCGTATTGGTGGCATTGGCAGAAAGTGCACCTATCAGAAAAATTAAACCTAAAAATTTCATCGAATACTCCTTTTCAGGAGTAACGTTTAAACTTGGGTGGCTTATTCACTTTTTATTTCCTAGAGCAACCAAAAAGCAATTCCTCCTTTGTTTTGATTTTCTGGTTCATTTCTCCAGCTGATACTTGTTTCTTTGAGATGAGGCAGGGCCCTGAACCCTTCGAATATTTTTGCGTAGAGTTCTGTTTCGTCTGTCACGTCTTTTAGCTTTGCAGCTACTTCCGCAAAACAATCTTCAAAAGTGGGTCTTCCAGATTGACCATCATACATTTTGAACATTCCACTAAAGGCTCTGCCGTATAACCTCAGTTGCTGCTCAGCCGCTGGGGTTAAGGCGAAGGGAGAAGCCTTGGCGTATCCAGATTTCAAGTCCCTCTCCAGTTGCTGGAGAGGGATTTAGGGTGAGGTTTCTATGGATTTTCTGAGCTCTTTCTGAAATTTTCTGATTCTCGGACATGACTTCTCCATCTCAACAGACGTTGACTTTGTGAGGCCGAGAAAGTACTTATTTTTTCGGCCTTAGTGGGCTGCCGTTCTTACCCAAATCTGCCTGACGCGGGTAAGACGGCTTTTTGCAAACACCATGTTTGCAGGAAGAAGCCTAAAATAAAACGGTTTTGAAAATCAATGTTTTTTGTAGGGATTTAGGAAGGGAAAGGTCTCCGAGTTCAGAGATAACGCTTGAAGCCTGTTTTCTTGGTCACTCTTTTTCGAACTGTTTTTGGACGCACAGGCTGCTCTAAATTCCAAGTTTCACATAAACTCGCAATCTCTTCTATAAATCTAGAGCGACGCAGCGATCTCTCCTGCGGATAACAAAATGTCAGTGAGTCTTTCGCGCGCGTGAGAGCTACGTAAAACAATCTTCGTTCTTCTTCGAGACCATTGGGGTCTTTGTAGGCCATGAAAGATGGGAAGTGACCTTCAACAAGCCAAATCACAAACACATGTCCCCACTCTAAACCCTTAGCTTGGTGAATACTCGAAAGTGTCACTCGGTCTTGGCTTTTGGTAATCTCCTGGCCGTCCAAAGACCAATCACGCGATGGCATGAGCTCCCCAAAAACGATTTTTTGCTTATTCAAAGCTTCTTTGATTTCAATACTGTGTTTATGTGCACGATACAAAACAGCGATTTCGCCTAAAGCAACCCCAGAAGCAACGAGCTCAGAGATACGCTGTGCGACAAACTGCGCTTGCTGTAAAGCCGTTGCACAGGCCACCAGAACAGGCTTTGGGCCTTCTGTGCGGACACTCAGCAAGTTTC
>JBAXMC010000073.1:0-8808 GCA_037134495.1 Myxococcaceae bacterium | reverse complement strand
TTCAAAAATCATGCAGTTGATTTCTCAGATGCTTTAATAGGAGTTAAAAATCTCATGGCAGGCTGCCGAACAACTTTTACCTTTGACCAAAAAGCCTACAAGAAGCTCTCTGCTTTTTCAGCGATTCAAGATGCTCAATAAAATCTATCCTGATGCATCAGCAGCCCTCTTTGATTTGTTCGATGGCGCTCGCATCATGAGTGGCGGTTTTGGCTTATCTGGTATCGCAGAACATGCCATTGAAGCGATTAGAACTTCTGGCAAAAAAGACTTAACGATTATCAGCAATAATTGCGGCAATCAGCGCCAAGGTTTAGCTGTTTTATTACAAAGCCACCAAATCAAAAAAGTAATTTGTTCCTTTGTTGGCGGCAACCCAGATTTAGAAGAACAAATGCTCGTTGGAAAAATCGAAGTTGAACTAAACCCGCAAGGAACTTTTGCAGAACGCATCAGAGCAGGCGGTGCTGGAATCGGCGGTTTTTATACGCCCACAGGAGTTGGGACTGTTATTGCTGATGGCAAAGAAGAACGTATTTTAGATAACAGACGCATGATTTTTGAAACTGCACTCAAAGCAGATTTTGCGATTATTCGAGCCAAGACAGCCGATGCTTACGGAAACTTAAGATTTTATCGAACATCTCGTAATTTCTCTCCCTTGATGGCTATGGCAGCCAAAGTTACCATTGCTGAAGTCGAAGAACTTTTACCCATTGGAGCTTTAGATCCAGACGATATTCACCTGCCAGGTATTTTTGTGAAGCGCTTATTTGTCGCGAAAGATCACAAAAATACGATTGAACATCGAACCGTCTTATGAAATGCCAAATTTACGCATTGGGCCGTGCAGGAAAAGCATTGGCGCTATCACTCAGTAAAATCGAAGAACAGCCTGATGTTCTATTCTTAACCGTTCCCGATCAAGCTATTATCGAAGTCGCCGAAAAGTTAGCTCAACAGCCGGTTCTTCCGAAAATCATAACCCATCTTTCAGGAGCAAATTCTTATCAAATTCTAGATATTCTCAAGAATAAAACAGCCATTGCTCAGTTTCACCCATTGGTGGCTCTCACAGGAGATAAGCCTATTCCAGAGGGCGTTTTATGCGCAATTTCTTCGAATCAGCCCTGGGCGTTTGAAATCTTGGCTCAACTTGCACGTTCTATGAATCTAAAACCCATAGCAATCGATCCAGATAAGACAGTTCAGTATCATGCAGCAGCTGTAATTACGGGGAATTTGAGCCTAGGCCTGGTCCAACAGTCTATAACGCTGATGCAGGAAGCGGGCATCGATGCTCAGACAGGTCGTATTGCGCTTTCTAAGTTACTTAAATCTGTTGCAGAAAACTTAGAATCTAAAAACATCAGTGAAGCACTCACAGGACCTATTGCCCGTAAAGACTTAAAGACCATTCAAAGCCATTTAGAAATACTCTCGCCAGAAGTAAAAAATACCTATCTAGCACTCGTCGAATTTCTGTTGATCTGAAATTCTGAATGCTGCGTGCATCAATCATCGGCCTGTATACATCTGGATCAGCAGCATAGGCTTCCCAGTCCATCCCCATGGCCGTATCCAAACGATAACCATGACTCATCAGAGTGACAGTCCCCAATTGTGGACCTAAAGCTTCTCTGGGCGGCCAATGTAACGTCATTCCTCCAGAGCTAAGCATTTGAGCATGAGAGACAAAAGATATGAAACTCAAAACGATCAAAACTCTAAACATCGAGCCCACTTAGAACAGATTCATCAACTTTGAAACCAGTTAGCAATCTTAAGAGTGGTTTTTGAATACGGTGGATATCTCAGTGGAATATCAAGGCTATCACTGCGTTGATAAACAGATCGCATATGGCTAAAACGCTCAAATCCTGCACGACCATGATAAGCTCCGTAACCGCTCTCTCCTACCCCACCGAAAGGCAAATTAGGATTACCCAAGTGCGAGACGGTATCATTGATGCAAACTCCACCCGAATGAGTGCTAGCCAAAACTTTTTTCTGATTAATTTTATCTGTTGAAAAATAATATAACGCCAACGGTTTTGGACGAGCATTTACAAAACTCACAGCCTCTTCTAAATTTTTGACAGAAATAACGGGCAAAATTGGCCCAAAGATTTCTTCTTCTGGAAGTTTTTCTATCAGGGTCGGTGCAAAATAGCGTTGTTCTAAGTCATAATGCGCATTAGGACAGAGTTTGATCAGCCTTTCCATGTGAGCTTGGTTAATAATTCGACCATAATCAGGACTTCTCTTGGGATTATTTCCGAAAAAATGCGTAATTACCTTCGAAATTTCAGCAATAAGACGATCTTTGATATCTTCATGAACCAAAACATAATCGGGAGCCACACAAGTTTGGCCAGCGTTGATAAATTTTCCCCAGGCAATTCTGCGGGCTGCGATTTGAATATCAGCATCTCGATCAACAAGAGCTGGACATTTTCCACCGAGCTCAAGCGTCACAGGTGTTAAATACTTGGCCGCTTTTTCAAGAACGATTTGAGCCACGCGACTACCGCCCGTATAAAAAATGTGATCCCACTTTTTATCTAACAACGACCCAGTCACTTCAGGACCACCCTCAACTATTTTTACATCCAAATAGCCTGGCAGTTTATGGGCTAGCAAACGCGAAGAACTCGGAGCGAGTTCAGAAGGCTTGATAACCACATAATTTCCAGCAGCAATCATGTTGCTCAAAGGCCCCAAAGTAAGTTGAAACGGATAATTCCAAGGAGCAATATTTAAAATCGTCCCTAGGGGCTTATACTCAATCCAGCTCTTACCAGGCTGGCAAACTAAAGGA
Source organism: Myxococcaceae bacterium (assembly GCA_037134495.1). Taxonomy (GTDB): domain Bacteria; phylum Myxococcota; class UBA727; order UBA727; family JABDBI01; genus AER2-1. The sequence continues at coordinate 5,987 of JBAXMC010000073.1, read as the reverse complement.
GTTTTAACAAATCGAGGATTTACCCAAAAAGAAAGCTTAGAAAGAGTGTGTGAAATTTCATAACGCAGCGAACCCAGTTCGATAGCAGAAGTCTCAAAGACGGGTCTACCTAAATCCTCTTTTAAAGCCTGAATGATTTCAAGTTCACATTCATTGATAAAGGCCAAGATGGCTTTCAATTGTTTCTTGCGATTTATAATTTCCACGAAACTTATCCTCGATACTGCCGACACTCTTTCATAGCAAGGGAGATAGTAAAATGGCTCGTTTAATTGGTCTTATCTTAAGTTTAACTCTTTCAGGTTCTGCTTTAGCAACCATCGGAGATGCTTGCCAGTCAAACGACGACTGCGGCAAGAAAGAACATTGCATTCTTGAATTCAACCAAGGCTACTGCGCTCAATTTGATTGTTCTGAAGAAACATCCTGTAGCAGCAATGCAAAGTGCATGGCCCCAGATGCTTCTTTTACGGTCTGCCTCAAAAAATGCAGTAAAAACAGTGATTGCCGAACAGGTTATCGATGTTATGAACAGGGCGTATGCTTGCCTTAAAAAAATCAACCCATGTGGACGCGTGAACAAATGGCCCAAAGGGCCGCTCGAGAGATTAAAGATGGCGATGTCGTCAACTTAGGCATCGGCATACCGACTCTTGTAGCCAACTATTTAAAAGATAGACCGGTCATGATTCACTCAGAAAACGGCCTCTTGGGCATGGGGCCTTTTCCTGTCGCCGGCACAGAAGATCCACAAATTATAAACGCGGGCAAACAAACCGTGAGTATTTTACCTGGCGGCTGTGTTTTTGATTCTGCTCTTAGCTTTGCGATGATCAGAGGCGGACATGTCGATGTCGCTATTTTGGGTGCCATGCAAGTTGCCAAAAACGGTGATTTAGCCAATTGGTCTGTCCCTGGAGAAAAAATCACAGGCATGGGGGGTGCCATGGATCTTGTATCTGGCGCAAAACGCGTGATTTGCCTCATGAATCACACCGATAAAAATGGAAATTCAAAACTCGTAGATCAGTGCACACTGCCCATCACAGGTCTTGCTTGCGTCGACTTGATTATTACAGAACGCGGCGTATTTAATCGGGATTTTAGTCTCATCGAGGCTGCCTTATGATCATCGGAAATTGGAAGCTGAATCACCTTAGACCTAAAATGCTCGAAGTTTTAAGCGAGTTACTAGCCAGCAACTTAGAACTTGCAGTCGCTCCTGTCGCTACTTTGCTAAGCCTTGCTTGTGAACGCACACAAAACAGCAAAATCAAAATCGCCGCTCAGAATGTCTGTGAAGCTTCTCACGGAGCTTTTACCGGTGAGTGGTCCGTAGAACATCTGACCGAACTGGGTGTTTCTATGGCAATCATAGGCCACTCAGAAAGACGTCAATATTACGGAGAAACTTCTAAACACGTAGCTCAAAAAGCCAAAGCTTGTTTAGAGGGTGGCCTCATACCTGTTGTCTGTATCGGCGAAAGTTTATTAGAACGTGAATCGGGACAAGTTTATCAAATACTTGAACAGCAACTTGAGCCTGTTCTAAAATTAAATCCTGCCCCAAAGATCGTGATTGCTTATGAACCCATCTGGGCCATAGGAACAGGCAAGAATGCCCTGCCTGAAGAAATCCGAGAAGTTCACGCGTTTTTGCGTTCACACACAAGTGCCCAGACAAAATTGCTCTATGGTGGCTCTGTCAATGCCAACAATGCCGCTTCGATCTTTGCAGTTTCCAATGTAAACGGTGCCTTGGTTGGAGGCGCTTCGCTCGAAACTGAATCTTTCTTAGCAATCGCAAAGGCAGCATTAAAATGACCAGACTCAGCATAAACATCAATAAAATCGCAACGTTACGTAACGCCAGAGGGGGTAATTTACCCAATCTGGTTCAAGTGGCACTGGATCTGGAAAAATTTGGAGCTCAGGGCATTACAGTCCACCCTAGACCCGATGAACGCCATATCAAGATGCGCGATGTCTATGACTTAGCCCAAGTGTTAACAGTCGAATTTAATATCGAAGGTTACCCGTCAGAAGAATATCTAAACTTGGTGCGCAATATTAGGCCTGCCCAGGCAACTCTTGTACCCGACCCTCCTGATGTGATTACTTCGAATGCCGGCTGGAAGGTTCTTGAAAACAGTGCGTTTCTAAAGCAAGTCATCCAAAAAATCAAACCCAGCGGAGCCCGGGTATCTTTGTTTATTGACCCGTTTGAGTACCAAGAATCAGATTTAACCGAAATTTTGGATACAGGGACCGATAGAATAGAGCTCTACACAGAACGCTATGCTAAGTATTTTGACTCGCCTTTAAGAGACGAAGTTCTAGGTGTTTATGAACGCTGTGCCCACAAAGCTCATAAAATAGGCTTAGAAGTCAATGCAGGTCATGATTTGAATTTAGCTAATTTAAAATACTTTGTTAAAAAAATAGGCTGCATCTCTGAAGTATCCATAGGGCATGCCCTTATTTGCGATGCACTATACTTTGGGCTTGCTCAAACAACCCAATCTTATTTAGACTGTTTATATGGAACTGGTGGCGCATAGGGGAGCGAACTGGCATTTTCCGGAAAATACGCTTCCGGCATTTAGGCGTGCCCTACAAGACGGCGCAACGGTTCTGGAAATCGACATACGGCGAACCAGAGACGATGTGATCGTCGTTTGCCATGACCCTATCTGGCATCAAAAGCGAATTTCAAAAACACGTTACGAGGCTTTAAGTGATTCTTTGCCTCGTCTAGAAGATATTTTACTCGCGTTTCCAAATATAAAATTAAACATCAATATTAAGCCCAAAGATTTAAAAGCTGTATATCTAACTGTCGATTTACTAAGAAAACATCAAGCAACTTCTCGGGTTTGTTTGGCAAGTTTTCATTTAGAAGTTCATCGCTGGTTGCACGACTTAAAATACGAAGGTGAACGAGGTCTCAGCCGTTTTGAAATTGTAGCACTTTTATTATTGCCCAAGACAGTGATTAAGTTTTTTAATTGGCAGGGTCGTCGAGCCCAGGTTCCACTTCAATATTTTTTAGACACTTCTTATTTTATTAAAAAATGCCACGCTTTAAATATTAGCGTCGATTATTGGGTTGTTAATCAAATAGAGGTTGCAGAAAAACTAATAAATTTGGGTGCCGACAGAATCATGACAGACGACCCGGCGACTTTAATGTCATTAAGCTCTCCATAAGCGTATATTCAGGTTTATATCCAAGCTCTTGCTGAGCTCGTTTTCCATCAACTAAACACGTGTATTTAAGATGGTCCAATTCTCCGGGTGGGTATGAACTCAAACGATACCTGAAAGCTGTTTTTAAAACAGCCCTGATAGCAAATTCTGGCACAGGCACAGCGCGTTTTTCTAAAGCCTGTATCAATCTAGAAAGCGGCGCTTGACTCTCGCCAGCAACATTAAAAATACCTCGAGTATTATTTTGGAGCGAAAGTTTAATTGCTTCACTGACATCAGAAGCATGAACCAACTGAATCATGGGGTCATAGCCCAGTAAAGTAGGAATGTGTTTAAGTTTGAAATAACGGCTCGGTGCATTATTGAGCTCAGCACCTACAATATGAACAGGCCTCAAAATAACCGTCTCGATTTTCGGCATTTTCCAGAAAAAAGACTGAATCATCATATCGAGAGCCACCAAATCTCGAATTTCCGGACTCCTATCTGAACCATGTAGGCTTGCATCTTCTTGCAAAAATCCTGATGATCTTGCCGATGGACCATAGAGATTAGCGCTCGAGAGAAAAACAAATTTCCGAACTTCCAGTTGTTCAGCTAATTTAAGCAATTGCGTCGTTGTTTCTAAATTAAAATGATAAGCATTCGAATTGTCATGGTGTTTAAGTGGATTTCGAATGACGCCCATATGAATGATACATTGGGGTGCTTTTTTTTTCAGTGCTACAAACGCCGATTTACGTCGCAAATCCAGATTTAATACTTCTATATTGCTTGGCTTTTTTGGAAAGGCTCGCTTATCAACCCCAATTACCTGAAAAGAGTCTGACAGTTTCCGAGCAATCATTTGTCCCAGAGCGCCACTAACACCTGTTAAGAGGACCCGTTCTTGACTGTTTTCTGTCATTTTTTTTCTCCGGTACGGGATCAAATCCGCCTTCGCATAAAGGCTGACAACGCAATAAGCGCTTTATCGTCAGAAAACAAGCGAAAGCAAAATTGTGTTTCTCGAAGGCCATTTTTCCATATTCAGAGCAAGTTGGATAAAACCGACAACGAGGCCCTATCAGAGGACTGATGAGCCTCTGATAAGACCTGATCAAGAAAACGGCTATTTTTTTAGGTAGGGGGAACAGGTGCCGGAATGCTGATATTAAAACCATAGTTGGTATTTAACGTGTTAATCGATGATTTATAAGCCCCATCACTCCAACCAGAACGTTGAATATAATAAGAATCACCCACCAAAGAAATATCTTCGCCTACAAGAGGAGCTTTAGCCCATTCTGCAACTTGCTTATTGGTAAACTTCGTTCCAGCTTTTAGGTAATACCAGCCTGCAGGCCATATTTGAACAACCGTATGAAGGGGTTTTGGAATATCAGCTAAGGGGAACAGATAGTGCAAACCTCGATTGATTTCTTCTTCAACAGCTTTCAGGCCAAGTCTCTGATACGTATTTTCCCAAAATCGTGTGCAACGAACGTCATCATCATAGACACTGCGTGTAACATTTTGTTGCGCCGCATAAGGGTTAATCGGGATCTCGATAAAATTTAAACAGTGTTCTGTTGTCCACGCTCTGTGAACATCTTTTCCGGGATAACCAGAATTATGCCACCAAGCCGATGGCCATCTTTGAGAAATCGTCACAATTTTGATGCCAAAAATATCTTGAAACTGTGGTTTCGCCTGAATTCGAGATGCGATATCACCGCCGATATAGTTAAAAGAACGAGCATCGGTTGCAATCACCAAGCGCTTTGCAGAGAAAACATAATCCGGAGTAGTAACTTGATACGGATAAGCGCCTGCTTGTTTTGAAATCGTCTTTGCACCTTGCGAAACATAAATTTGAGCACCCTGCTCTTTGGCTAATTTTGCCATTTGCCTGATAAAGGCCGACATACCGCCGACAGGATAAAAAGGCCTGCAACAAGTCTCGGTTTCTTCATCAAGATAATCCAAGTAAGAACGTGGATCGAGAGGCACTTCAAACTCAGCTCTGAATCTAAAAACATCCGGCAAGAACTGATAGGCTTGAGTTCCTAGAACGGCACGAATATAAGAACGTAAATCTGGATAATCCTGTGCATGACTACGCTCGGGACCAAAACGCAGCTTCTGATAAAAAGCATCTTCTGTACCATGGCCCGTACTGTTCATAAATTCTTTTGTGACCAGCGGATAAGCCAACGTATTAATTTCGTCAGATGCAAACGAGAAGAAACCACGCGTACTAATTAAATTATCTCTATACGGAGCAAATTCGAGTTCAACTCCAATCTCTTTGGCGAGTGCACGCACATAACCCTGTGATTCCATCACGCGTATAGCACCCAGGCCATAAAGCCAATCAGGATGAGCTGGATCTAATGCAACGTCATAGAGTCGTCCACCTAGGTGATTTTCTTTCTCGATTAAACAAATGTTAGAATTAGGATCTGACTTGGCTAGTTTAGAAAGTTGATACGCCGTATGCAAACCACCCGGTCCACCACCAATCACCAGTACGTTACATGCAAGCGCAATAGCTTTTAATACCATGCCTCCTATTTCGGAAAAAGCATCATTTTGGACAACAAATCCACCGTTTGTTTTGCGGCTTCTTTAGGATCCAAACTTGTGGCTGAAATACCGGAAATTAATTGGGCATGATTGTGATCAACCGTATTGGGTTTGCTCCACATTTGAACGGTCGGAGCAACAAGGTAGGCTGAGAAAGTCTGATGACCGTTACCTGGCCGTTCTCCGATAATATGAATCACAGCTTTATG
>JBAXMC010000072.1:0-8858 GCA_037134495.1 Myxococcaceae bacterium | reverse complement strand
GGTGCAAGCGAGTGCTTCAGCTAGTTTTCTCAATGCTTCTCATTCAGATGCTTTTTCTATCTCGGCCATTTATACGGGGACTTATTTTTTTAAAAATCGAATTTTTAAAAATCCCAAATTAAACATTGAAAACCAAAATATGGAGCAATGGCGGGAAGCTTGTGGGACCGAGTTCGTAGAACAACAATCTTTAGGCGCAAAACTATTTTTTTCAATACGAATCGATTTTTTGAGTGAAGAAGAAAAGAATTCTTTTGCTGCAAGTTTTAGTTTCGATACTCCGTTGGCGTCTGCAAGCGCTTCCGTGCATCGTGCTGTTGCCAATCTGAGTAAAAAAACACGGGTAACCATTAATGTGTTGCAAATCGGTGGCAAAGTTGATCGGATTACAGAAATCTTTCAAACAAAATCAAAGGAGAGCAAGGCCTATCAGTTTGTTCAGTGCTCCAGTGGACAGTTAGAGCAATGTCAAAAAGTTTTAGAGCAAGCAGTCTCCTATGCAACCGATACAGACACAGGTTTTCCTTCCCAGATTAGTCCAGATTTTCTATCAAATCCAACAGCAGATGGAGGCCCTGCTGTGCTTTCTAGTACCACCCAATCTTATCGTACTGCTAATATTTTTATCGAAGTAACGCCTGAACTAAATTCTCAGATAAAATTGTCACGTCAATTGATTTCTCAAAAATACGAAACTGCTTACAAGCAATATACAAGAGTTGGACGACTCACTCGTGACGGCGTCATTCGATTGAGTCCAAGACAAAGAGAGAAATTCGTTTCTATGGAGAATCATCTGTTCGATTTTCTTCAACGAGCCGCTGATGCCAGCATGAGGTGTTATGAAACCCCTAAACAATGTGGCGCTGCTGATGAAGATCTCTCCGACTCATTGTATAATGAAAGTGATTTCTTGGTTGAACCTGAAATTTTTTCTCAGTATTGTGATTTAGGCCAGTCACCTTTGGCTCAAAAATCGCTTTCTAGTACAATTGTTAATATGCTGAGAGTGGCGCAGCAGCTAGAACCTGATCTGTTTATCCCTCCTTATGAAGGTGCAACAGTAGATGTGTGTCATGCGGCTGAACTGGTTTATGCTCGTGCAACTAGTTTATCATTTTCAGGAATTCACTTAGAAGATTTAAGGCCTCTGCTTCTCATGACTCATTTGAAAAATCTAGATTTAAGCGATGGTCATATCCAAGATTTTTCTCGTTTTTCAACTTTTATCAATCTTGAGAAATTGGATATGCGTAACAATGAACCAGGTGCTGCATGTCCGTTTGCAGATAAAACCCGTTGCATACAAGCAGATTTTAGAACCAACAATTCGTTTATCCCGATTCATAAAACAACACAGATCCCTCGAATATCTCATACTGCAACGCAACTGGACAATGATGATATTTTGATTGCAGGGGGCATGTCAGTACTGCGCGCAGAAATATATGACGCCAAAACAGGTGAATTTAGATTAATTGGAGAACAGTGCCAACGACGATATTATCATTCGGCAACGAAACTGAACAACGGCAATGTTCTATTGGTAGGTGGATTTGGAAAAAATGCTTCTGAATCTGCTGAGGTGTTTGAACACCATGGCGTTAAATTTTCTCTGACAGCGCAAGCTCCATTGTTTAATAGAGCGCAGCATACAGCCACGCTATTATCCGATGGGCGCGTTTTAATTGTGGGAGGTTGGTCTAATACACTCGGATTTTTTACAGGCATGGAAGCTACTTCTACGGTCGAAATTTATGACCCTCAGACTCAGCGTTTTACGCAAGTTGATTCTATGAATACGCCAAGAGCCTCTCATCGCGCAATATTACTGAAGAATAACAAGGTTTTGATTACTGGGGGATATGCTCCAGAGGGTTCTTTAACGACTGCTGAGATTTATGATCCTGTCAAAAACGAATGGCTTCTTGTGAATAGCCACATGCATTATGGTCGTTCTGAACATACGGCAACTTTACTGCAAAATGGGCATGTTTTAATCGCGGGTGGGTTTACTAACCAAGCTGAAATCTTTGATCCTAAGACTGAAACTTTTAACATGCTTGCTCATACGATGAATGAATCTCGGGGTGAACATGAGGCTTTGCCCTTATCAGATGGCCGAGTGGTTATTTTCGGAGGACGACAAGAAAACCTATTTAATGTCGATTTGGATGGTAAAACCGTTGAAGGCGGCCATGCTACAGCAGAAATATTTGACCCAAATTCGATGCTTTTTACGAAACTGGGCAAACAGATGATGGGTCCTCGAACAATATTTACAGCTACGCAGGTTACCCCTAACAGGATTCTGCTGGTTGGAGGCATGGGAGGGTTAGCGAGCTATTCAGCTGAATTGTTCGAATATGCTTTCGTTTTGAAACAGCTTAACTTCTCACTTGAAGACTCTCGCATACAAGTGCATAAATATCCTTATGATTTCATTAGAAATTTTATCCAAGGCAATCATAGCCGCTGGCGGCAGACCCATTTTAGTGGGCGGCTGCGTTCGTGATCGTCTCATGAATGTAGCATCCAAAGATTTCGATATTGAAGTCTATGGATTATCGCTCGAAAAACTCGAATCTGTTTTAAATAAACTCGGCCCTGTTTATGCCGTCGGTAAAAGCTTCGGTGTCTTCAAACTTTTTAACTTTGATATTAGTTTGCCGCGCACAGAAAACAAGCAAGGCCAGGGCCATAAGGGCTTCGTGGTTCAAAGCGATGCTAATTTAACTTTTGAAGAAGCTTCGAAACGACGCGATTTCACGATAAACTCGATGGGCATTGACCTAACCAATCAAGCTTTGCTGGATCCTAACGGTGGTCAAGAAGATCTCAAAAATAAAATCTTGAAACACGTCTCTGATGCCTTCGATGAAGATCCTTTAAGAGTTCTAAGAGCTTGCCAGTTTGCGGCACGTCTCGAATTTACAATACATCCAGAGACTCTCAAAAAATGCCACTCTCTTAAACAAGAATTGGCAACGCTGCCTAAAGAGCGCATCGGCGAAGAGTTCAAAAAACTCATCATGGCAAAGAAGCCATCACTAGGCCTACAAGCTCTTTTAGACACACATGCGCTTAGCTTGTTTCCAGAATTAGAAGCTTTGATAGGCTGTCAGCAAGACCCCACTTGGCACCCAGAAGGGGACGTTTGGGTCCATACACTCATGGTTATAGATGAAAGCGCCAAAATTAGCGATTCTCTCATGATCAGGCTTGCTTCTCTGTGTCATGATCTGGGAAAACCACCAACAACCCAATTTGAAGATGGCCGCTGGAGAAGCAAGAATCACGAAGCCGCTGGCGCAGAACCTACTCAGAGTTTCTTAGAGCGTCTGAGTATTTCTGAAGACATGATTCAACAGATTATACCGCTGGTGCAAGACCATTTAAAACCATGCCAACTTTATAAGGTCCGCGATCAAGTTTCCAAAGGCGCGATTAGGCGTTTGGCAACCCGCGTTAATATCGAAAACTTATGTTTGGTCGCCAAAGCTGACTATCTGGGTAGAACCACCGAAGATGCCAAGACAGGCGTAGACCCCGCCAGTGTTTGGCTCTTGGAAGAAGCCCATAAACTGGCCGTTGCAACTTCAGCTCCAGAGCCTATTTTGCAAGGCCGGCATCTATTGGATCTAGGTTATCAACCAGGCCCTAAAATGGGTAAGCTACTCAAACAGGCTTATGAGGCTCAGTTGGAAGGTGAATTTTCTGAATTAAATGGAGCGATTCAATGGATCAAAAAATCTTAGATATTTGTGTTAAAGTCTCCCGTGAAGCTGGGCAATTAATTCTAGATATGGCAAAAAATCCTCGTCAAATCGAAAAAAAAAGTGCCTTTGATTTAGTCACAGACGCAGATAAAGCGGCAAGTGATTTGATCACTAGAAGACTTCTTGAACTCATGCCTGAAAGCGATGTCATGAGTGAAGAAGCTGATTTTATTAAGCGCAGCAGCAGCAATCTGCTTTGGATCGTCGATCCCATAGATGGCACAACTAACTATGCTCGGGGAATCCCGCATGCAGCCGTCTCTATCGCAGGTTATGATTCGGAGAAAAAAGAGCTCTTGGTCGGGTGTGTTTTTAACCCATTCACCAATGAATGCTTTGTCGCAGGCAAAAATATGGGAGCTTTTTTAAACAACCAGCCCATAGGCGTCAGCCAAGTTTCTAAGCTTGAAAACGCCATTGCGGCCAGCGGCTATTTTAATCATGAGAAACTCACCTATGAGACCAGCAATTTGCCTGAAACTTGGGAGTTTTTAAAACGCTGTTTGGGCCTAAGACGCAATGGCGCAGCCAGCTTAGACCTCTGCTGGGTAGCCATGGGACGATTTGATATTTACTGGGAACAGGGCCTCAAAGCCTGGGATATGGCTGCTGGAGCTTTGATCTTAGAAGAAGCCGACGGTCAAGTCAGTAACTATCGGGGCGAAAAACTCGATATTTTCGAAGGCTCTTTACTGGCTTCCAATAAACTGCTTCATGCAGAATCGACCCAGTTGCTCAATCGAAAATAATCCAATAAACTATTCAAAACCTCACCCCTAACCCCTCTCCACCAAGTGGAGAGGGGAAGAAGACAAGGGCAACAGGTTTTCAAGTCCCTCTCCACTTGGTGGAGAGGGATTTAGGGTGAGGTTTAAAAGTATATTATGAAAATCGTTGTAGCCATGTCTGGAGGCGTAGACTCTTCTGTTGCCGCTCTCCTACTCAAAGAACAAGGTCATGAAGTTATTGGTGTGTCACTAAGACTCGCTCCTGATGACAATGGATCTTTGCAAAAACGCCAAGGACGATGCTGTTCTATTGATGACATGACCGATGCCAGACAAGTCTGTGACAAACTTGAAATTCCCTTTTATGCGATAGATTCAAGAGATAAATTTAAATCAGTCGTGTTTGATCCCTTCGTGAAAGCTTATCGCGCTGGCCAAACACCGATTCCATGCTTAGCTTGTAATCACGAAGTTAAATTCGGCGATTTATACAAAACAGCAAAAGCTCTGGGTGCCAGCCTCGCCACTGGGCATTATGCAAAAGTCGTTGATTATAACGGCGTTAAAACACTGGCCAGACCACACGATCAAGCTCGAGATCAGACTTATTACTTGTACGGAACAGAACCTGAAGTTGTTCAACATCTTTATTTGCCTTTGGGTGAACTCAACAAACCAGATGTTCGCGAAGTGGCTAAAAAAATGGGCATGGCCGTACACGATAAACCCGACAGTCATGAAATTTGCTTTGTCCCAGACGGCAATCATGCTCGCGTGATCGAAGCCGCTTCAGGACCCATGCCTGCTGGCGAAATGCAAAATCTAGATGGCAAAAAAGTTTCTGAACACACAGGTATTCATAATTTTACGATAGGACAACGTCGGGGCATTGGCATTGGTTTAGGCGAACGGAACTATGTTGTTGATCTCAATGCCGAAAACCAAGTTGTAACCTTGGGTCCCAAATCAGCTTTGGCTTGCTCTAAAGTCAGCGCTGGACCGCTTAGAACGATTGTTCCGACAGAACTTTGGCCGACACAAGTACAAGTGCAAATCAGAGCTCGTCACCAGCCCCAAGCTGCGACATGGTCTATTGCCGATAACGGCGAGATTATTTTTGATTTCCTAGAACCAGCTTATGCTGTTGCTTTAGGTCAGGCAGCTGTTGCCTATGACGGAGATGTGATGCTGGGTGGCGCCCTGATTACAGGACGCCTGGATGGGAAATTCGCCAGGCAGGCGAACTAGACCACCCCGCGAGCCTTGTCTTCTCTCGAAAGCCCTTTAGGTTTCTCAGGTCTAGCAGCTTCGCGCTTGCCCAAATAATGCACCATAAACATGTAAGTTGCAGGCGCAGCCAAAGTAGAAGAGAAAGCGCCTAAGCCTAGACCGATTGTTAAAACGGCCGCAAAGCTCTTAATCACGCCACCGGCAAAAATCCAGAGTGAGATCGAAGAAAACAAAACAGTCAAAGACGTATTGATCGTTCGACTCATGGTGTCGTTAATGGCTTTGTTCACGCAATTGCGAACTTCTGTTTCACCGAGCCTAGAGCTATCGCCAGGTAGAGTCTCACGAATACGATCGTACACAACAATTGTATTGTTAATCGACACACCTACTACGGTTAGAAGCGCTGCTACAGATGGTAAATCAAACTCGTAACGACCAATCACGAACACCAAGAACGCTCCAAACGTATCTTGGATCAAACAAACCACAGCTCCCGGCGCAAAAAATAAGTTAAATCGAATCGCGATATAAATCAAAATAGCCAAAATCGCGTAGAACACAGCCAAAGCGCCATCTGTTCTGAGCTGTTTGGATACTTGACTGTCGACAAATTCAACACGACGAACTTCTACTTTTCCAAAATGAGCCGATAAAGCTTCGGCTACTTTGTCAGATACACCCATAAATAGAGCATTATATTCGACAAAGTTATTCTGCGGTTCATCATGCATGATGGCTCTCAATTTGAAACCGCTTTGACTTTCTAAAGCCGCTTTAAGCTTTTCTTCTTGAGCCTTAATCGTGTTTAAATCAGCACCTTCAGGTACTGCAAGCTTGATCAACAAACGATCTTGGCTATTCGGATGTTGTTTGACTTCAACATGACCCATATGACCCACTAAAACTTTTTCAACACCTACAATATCTGCTTGCGAAAAAGTATCCATGCGTTCAACACGAATCAGCATTTCATTGCTGTCTTTCGCACCGTAAGCTTGAACCTGGTTTTTTCCGTAGCCCAAGTCTTCTAGAACTTTTCTGATTTCATCTGGATGAACAGCCTTGGAAAACTGCACCTGCATTTCCATACCGCCGCTGAAATCAATTCCCCAGTTGAGCCCAAAAAGCATCGCTCCAATAATAGCAATTACAGGAACAGACAAGGCCACAAAAAGCGACGGCTTGAAAAACTGAACAAAATTAACTTCTGTCTTCGGGTCAAAAAATCGAAACATCTTTTGGCTCATATAGACAACTCCTTAGGATGCCAGGCGCAAACCATGTCAAAAAATACGCGTGTGATAAACACAGCGGTAAAGATAGATAGAACCGTTCCAATCACCAACATGGTTGCAAAGTTTTGAACAGGCCCTGTCCCAAACTCCCATAGAACAATACCGGCGATAAAAGATGTCACGTGAGAGTCAAACACAGCCGTGAAAGCTGATTTATAGCCTGTTGCAACAGCTTCTTTTGGGCTTTTCCCTCGACGTAACTCTTCACGAATACGCTCGTTAATAATCACGTTCGCATCGACCGCTATACCAAACGTCAACAAGAGACCTGCGATACCCGGCAATGTAATCGTCGCTCCCAACCAAGCAAGCGCAGCGAGCATCAAGATTAAGTTGTAAAGCACAGCAATCACTGAGAAAAAACCGGAGATTCTATAGTAGAACATCATCAAGAGAATTACCAAGACGCTGCCTACCAAGAAAGCCATTTGACCTTGTTTAACAGAGTCAGCACCCAGCGATGGTCCTACGCTTCTTTCTTCTCTGAAGCTCACCGGTGCAGGCAAAGCGCCGGATTTCAGAACAAGCGTTAACTGGTTAGCATCACGCAGTGTCTCTTCGTGATTTCGCCCACCACCCATGGTGATTTGAGCACGGCCATTAGGGATACGCGTATTAAACACAGGCGCACTGTCTACCCTGTCTTCAAGCACAATAGCCATTCGATTGCCGATATTTACTTTGGTAAGTTCATCAAAAATTCTAGCACCACCAGCACTAAACGTCATAGAAACAGCTGGCCTTGGGTCCATTTCTCCTGCAGAGGAAACTTGAGCATCGATTAAATCTTCACCGGTTAAAGCAGCTCGGTGTTCAAGCGTGTAAGTACGCAAATGGCCAGGACCTAGTTGACCATACTTAATAATATTCTCAGCAGGTGTTTTATCTTTCAAATACGCTTTAACGATTTCTAGTTTTTCTTCAGGAAACTCTAAGAAAATATCTTTACCCTGAGAACCATTGGGGCGACCATAAGCGCTTTTGATAAGTTGAACACTTTCTGGCAAATTTTTAAGCGTTGTCAAAAAATCTGTGTTGTCGTCAAGCATTTGGAATTCAAGCTGAGCGGTACGACCGATTAAGCTCTTGGCTTCTTCTGGGTTATCAAAACCTGGTAGCTGGATTTGAATTTTGTCAGATCCACGTCTTGAGATACTGGGCTCTGTCACACCCATTTTATCAATACGTGTTCGGATTGTGTTGATTGTTTGATCAACGGCGTCTCTACGAACAACTTGAACCATGTTGGGATCTAGCTCAAGTTGCACAGAAAGAGCTTGTTCTGACAGAACTCTCACTTCGTTGAATTTTTTGTTCACAAATATAACAAAAATTCCAATCAATAACTTTATTTAAATCTACTTCAACCGAATTTAATTGGTCGTTTAGCAAGTTTGCTTGAGTTTTTACTAACAGAACCTGAGACCGCCTAGGATCTCCTTCCAAAATAAGAGATTCAACTTCTTTTAATTTGGATTCTGCTTCAGCCATCCTGTTAGTGCGCATCAATAATTTTAGAATTAAAAAGTCAGAATCGGTTTTAATTTCTTTAGGTACGCCAGGAAGTTTACCCATACCTTGATACAATTTTAAAGCAGCATCAAAATTACCTTTAATTTCCTGTAATTCCGCTTCGATTTTAAAAGAACCTAATGTCATCCAAGAATCAGGGTTATCTAATCTAACAAGATTTAGAGCCTTAATAGCATCTGGCAACGCCTCTGGTTTAATTTTAGCCAAATCAGCCTTCACTTTGGCAATTCGAAAATTTAAATATTTTGACAACCTCACATCAGATTTAACTTTTGGCAATAATTCTGATA
>JBAXMC010000071.1:0-8917 GCA_037134495.1 Myxococcaceae bacterium | reverse complement strand
TGGCTGCACGCAATTGGTCTGCTAGTGGCTCAATGAGCTGCTTAAAGCCTTCTGGGCTTTTACAGCCACGCCCACCAGAGATTACAACGGTTGCATCGGCGAGTTCAGGTCGCTCTGATTTGACGGCTTCGAATCCAACAAAACGTGTGTGGGTATCACCAGGCTGAGCTTGAACAGCGCTGATTTTTCCTGAAACAACTGTATCGGCGTGAGCGAACTCAGTAGGTCTGACCGTGATGACTTGAACAGTGCTGTGAAGTTGCACAGTCCCCGTTATGTCACCGGCCCACATGGGTCTTTGGTAGGTGTTCGTGTCTAAGACGCCTTGAATGTCTGAAGCCATAGCTGCATCGAGACGCACAGCGACTCTTGGCATAACGTCTTTACCGGCAGCGGTCGCAGCGGCCCAAATATGGGTTGCGCCAATCGATTTAGCAACGTCGGCAATCACTTTGGCATAAGGCTGAGCGAGTCTGTGTACTAGTCCGTCATGTTCTGCAACGTGAACTTCGGAGATGTTTTTAGCAAACTCTTCGGCGAAAGCTTTGATGTTTTTGCCTAAAATTAACCCGTGACAAGCCCCCGGAATTTTCTGAGCGGCTGTTAAAGCGCTGAGAGTGGCTTTTTTGAAATGGATTCCATCATGTTCGGCGACAATTAAGTGTATAGCTGACATTAGATCACTTTCTCCACTTCACGAAGTTTGGAAACTAAACTGGCGACGTCTGGTAAAATCTGACCAGCTTGTTTTTTAGGCGGAAGTTCAAGTTTTTTGATGCTGAGGCTTGCTTTGAGGTCAAGTCCCAGTGAAGCAGCATCGCGCTCATCAAGCGGCTTTTTCTTGGCTTTCATAATGCCAGGCAAAGAAGCATATCGTGGCTCGTTAAGACGCAAATCGGTTGTGATTACGCAAGGGAGTTGAACACTAATGGTTTCAAGACCGCCGTCTGCTTCGCGAGCAACCGTGGCCCATTCACCTTCAACTGAGACTTTGTTGGCTTGAGTGGCTTGTGCCCATCCAAGGCGCTCTGAGGTCATTTGAGCAACTTGGCTGTTGTCGTCATCGATAGATTGTTTGCCCATGAGCAAGATATCAGGTTTTTCTTCTTCGGCGATCTTAGCGATAATTTTAGAAGTTGCGACGCTGTCTAGTTTGTCAGCAGTTTTGACCAAGATGCCTCTGTCGGCGCCCATGGCCATAGCGGCTCTAATCTGTGTCGTGCAGTCGCTTGAGCCAATAGAGAGCACGCAGACTTCGCCGCTGTGTTTCTCGATGAGTCTAAGGGCTTCTTCTACGGCGATTTCATCAAACGGGTTAGCGATCATATTGACGCCTTCGAGTTTGATGCCAATGCCTGAGCTGTCTATTTGAAGCTTGGCTTCATAGTCTGTGACGCGTTTGACGGTGACAAGAATTTTCATGGCAGTTGTTTAACCTCTTCACGTGGTGCAGGGAGCATGCCCATTTTGGCTTTGAGTTCTAGGAGAGCATTGCTGTTTTTGGCGGGTTCTAGTTTCTTGAATTCACTTAACAGTTCATCGTGGCCAATTTCTTCCGCGAGTTCTGTTGTTGCATCGGCTTCAGCTTCCATTTGGTTAATTTTCTCTTCCATGCGCGCCATGGTGTCTAAGGCGCTGCCTGATGAAAGGCCAGTCATGGTTTCTGTAATGGTTTTTTGAGCTTCAGCTCTTCTGGCTCTGGCAACCAAAAGATTCTTAGAGCGCTTAGCGTCTGAGATTCTTTCAGAAAGTTTAGACAGGGCAACTTTAAGTTGTTCAACCGATTGTTTTTGAGCGCGCCAGTTAGTTTCGAAGCCGGCTGCAAGTTTGTTGTGCTCAGCTTGACGCTCGAGAGCTTGAGAGGCAAGGTTATCATTGCCTTGTTGGACAGCCAACATGGCTCGTTGTTCCCACTCAGAACCATTTTGTTTTTCTTGCTCGTATTGCTGGATGAGTCTTTTCTCGTCAGCAATGGCAACAGCAACTTGGCGCTTAGCAGAAATTAACTGCTCCTGCATGTCCATGAGGGTTTGGTTGAGCATTTTTTCGGGATCTTCAGCGATACCGATAAGATGGTTTAGGTTGGATTTGAGCATTGTCCAAAAACGTTGAAATATTCCCATGGGGCCTTATCTCACTGGGCTCATAAAATTTCAATGCCAAAATAACTCTTTAGAGCTCTAATCAATATCTTCCAAGTAAGTATACCCAGACAAGCCTTCTTCATAACGCTTCATCAGTTTGGCAGACTCTTCGAAAGTCATGTGACCTTCTCGAACGGCACTTTCTGCCATGTTGCGTACCCGTTTGAGTAGGTCTAACCGGTCATATTCTACGTAGCTTAAAACTTCGCTGACGGTGTCACCTTGAACGACATGGTCTAATCTATATTTACCGTCGGATCTCAAAGACACATGCACAGCGTTGGTGTCTCCAAACAAGTTGTGCAAATCGCCCAAAATTTCTTGATACGCCCCGACCAAAAATGCCCCTAGATAATACGGCTTTCCGCTTGGGTGATGCAGCCTAATGGTGGGTTTAACGTCTTGTAAATCTATAAATTGGTCTAACTTGCCGTCTGAGTCGCAGGTCAAATCAGCAATCATGGCTTCTTGAGTCGGTTGTTCATCTAACCTGTGCAGCGGGGCAATTGGAAACAAGTGACCAACGGCCCAAGAATCTGGCAAAGACTGGAACACTGAGAAATTACAGTAATAGGTATCGCTGAGTTTTTTACTCAGGCCTTGCAAATCTTCTGGAATATAGCTTTCTGTGCTGACACCATCTTGAATGGTTTGGCAAGTCGCCCAATATAAATCATCTAGTTTGGCTTTGGTTTCGAGGTCTATGACGCCATGACTGAAAAGCGACACACTTTCTTCTTTGGCAGCCAAAATATCGTTATAAGCTTCTTGAAAATTGCGTTTCGTGACAACCGACTGGTAAGCTTCCCACATCGTATGCAAAATCACATGATCTTCTTCAGAAGGAGGGTGCAGGGCTTGTTTGAAATTGCCCGCCATTTCATTGATGCCCAAGACGTTAAATACCAGCATCGCGTGATGAGCGACCAAAGCTCGGCCGGATTCCGATACAAGGGTCGGATGCGGCATGTCGTTTTCATCGCAAATCTCTTGAGTGGTCGCAACAATATCGTTGGCGTACTCTTGAGTTGAGTAATTCATGGACGAGTGAAAGTCACTTCGGCTTCCGTCATAATCAACCGCAAGACCGCCGCCGATATCGATGTGATTAAGTTCAGTGCAACCCATTCTTCGCAGGTTGCAATACAAGTGCGCTGCTTCTCTGGCTGCGTTTTTAATCGCTCTAATCGAAGTGATTTGTGAGCCAATATGAAAATGAACCAGTTCTAAACAATTTAAGATGCCTTCTTGGCGCAGCAATTCAACTGCTTCGACCATCTCACGGGCTGTTAGACCAAATTTGCTGCGATCGCCCGAACTGTCTGCCCAGCGGCCTTTGCCTTTGCTGGAAAGCTTGGCTCTAATCCCAATGTGCGGAACGATATTCATGCGTTTTGCGATCGCGATAATTTGTGGAAGTTCAGCGAATCTGTCCAAAATCAAAAATGGTTTGAGTCCCAAACGCTGGGCATCTAAAGCTGTTTCTATATATTCGGCATCTTTGTAACCGTTGCAAAGTAAGAGTGAGTCTGCGTCATCCAAGAGAGCCATGGCTACGAGTAGCTCAGGTTTGGAGCCAGATTCTAGGCCGAGACCATAGGGTTTGCCTTGACGAACCAATTCTTCAACCACGTGTCTTTGTTGGTTGACTTTAATCGGCATGACACTGCGATAAGTGCCTTTGTAGTCATATTCTCGGATGCTTTTTCTGAAAGCTTCGGAGATCACTTGGACTCGGCTACCTAAAATATCGTTAAAACGGACCAATAAAGGGGGTTGGATGCCTCTCAAGCACAAGTCATCGACCAATTCTTTAAGATCGATACAGGACTCGCTTTTGCCTGTTGGATCACAGGTCATGTTGCCTTTAGCATTGATCGAAAAGTAAGGGTTGCCCCAGCGCGAAATCAAATACTGATCCAAGCTATCCTGTATGGTCCAATTGCTTTTCATTGGCATTCTCATATAGACTTATATACATGATGACAAGCCCAAAGGCCTCTTTCGTTATCATGTTATTTTTATCTGTAAGTTGTTTTGCCGAGTTTTTCGATGCGAAAGAGCTGACTCCTGGACTGAAAGCGACTGGCTATACGGTTTTTTCGAGTTCGAAAGGCCTAGAGTCTTTTGGATTAGAGATACTGGGTCAGATGAAAAATTACACGGGTCCTGGTCAAGATTTGATTATTGCACGTGTTTTGGGAGAGCGTTTTAATCACTCGAACGTTGTCGCAGGCATGAGCGGAAGCCCGGTTTATATCAACGGAAAGCTCCTCGGTGCTCTTTCGTATTCTTTTGGACATTTTACGACAGAGGCGATTGCCGGGATTACACCCATCAAAAATATGCTGGGTGATATCCAGAATTTGCCTCAGATGGGTTCTCTGGCTAACAAAACTGTTCAGCCTATTGCGTTGTCTCTGGTGGCAGGGGGCCTTTCTCCTAACGTTGCAAAATATTTTGGTGCCGAATTAAGTGCGAGGGGCTTGGGAACGCCTGTTTTGGCTGCTGCTAATGTGGGAAGCGGTCCGGTAAAATCTAAAGCACTGTATCCTGGAGCTCCGTTTGCTGCGATCTTGGTCAGCGGTGATATGGATTTGTCTTGCATTGGAACGGTTACTTGGATGGAGGGTTCTAATTTTGTAGGTCTAGGGCATCCTTTCTTGCAAAACGGAGTCAGTGAGTTGCCTATCACAGGGGCAGAAATCGTGACCACTATTTTTGGACAAGAAGAGCCTTACAAAATGGGTCAACCGACACAGGTTATGGGTGTTTTGACGAGTGATCGAAGTTCTGGTGTGACAGGTATAATTGGAAAAAAACCACGTGTTATGCCGCTGGAGGTTCAAGTCGGTCCTAAAAAATGGCACTATAATATCTCTAGAATGGGCAAAGACACTCTGCTGTTTGCATCGATGGCGCTGAGCAATAGCCTTGCTATGACTCCAGAGCGCGAACAGGGTGGAACTTATAGGCTCAAAGCAGAAGTTCAGATCTTGAACGGTTCTAAAATCAGCTACGAACGTGAAGTCGTAGGCCAAGATTTGCCGCTGGAACCAGCTGCGATTGCTGTGTTCTTAGAGCCTATGATTTTGTTGCAGAATCAGGATTATCAAAAAGTAGAATTCGAGAGCATGAAAATTCAAGTGAGTCATTCTGTAGAAGTGGAAGCAACGCGCTTGGTGGGATTTAGAATTTCTTCTCAGCCCATGCCAGGCAAGTCGTTGGAGTTGGTTTTGTATCACCAAAACTGGCAGAAAAAACTTCAAGAAGAACATGTTATTTTAAAGATGCCTGATTGGAATTTTTCGGGAGCTTACCAAATTCTAGCTTTGGATAGAGCTTCTAGTCTGGCTTTAGAAAAAGAGTCGAGCATTTGGTCAGGGATTTCTACTTATTCTGATTTATTAAATAGAATAAATTCGTTCCCTAAAGACACTGAAACTTGTTTTTTCTTAAAGGAGCTCAGAACGGCAAGTAATTCTCTGGGATACAACTTGACGGATTTGCCTATAAGTCTTAAAGAAACCGTTAAAGATTTTACAGCTGGGTCTGAGATTTCGTTTAACACCAAAGCCACACGGCTCGGATGTGTCGATTTAAGATCGGTTGTAACAGGGAAGGTTTTAAAAGACTATGGCGAAAAAAGGCAACCGTGAGCTCGTGAAACTTGAGTCGACAGCAGGCACAGGTTTTTTCTATGTGACTCAAAAAAACAAGAACAACACCAAAGAGAAGTTGCTTCTTAAGAAGTACGATCCCAAAGTACAAAAACACGTTGATTTCAAAGAAACCAAGCTGAAATAAGCCATGGCATATACACACGACTTGGTGGTCCTGGGCGCAGGCCCAGGTGGTTATGTGGCTGCAGCGCGCGCTTCTGCTTTAGGGCTAAAAGTAGCGTTGGTTGAAAAAGACCCTTTGCTGGGAGGCACCTGTTTGCACAGAGGCTGTATCCCTACGAAGGCTCTTTTGCATGCTGCGGATGTTTATTCTGAGATCAAAGAAGCTCCTCAAATCGGCATTTCTGTTGAAGGTGTTCGAGTTGAGTGGGACAAGATCCAAAAATACAAATCTCGTGTGATTAGCACCAATGCCGGCGGCGTGGCGCATCTCATGAAATCCAAAAAAGTCGAAGTTTTTACGGGCTTTGGTAAACTCAAAAGTTCGCACGAAGTTCAAGTTGGCGATAAAATAGTCTCAGGTAAAAATATTTTATTGGCTGTGGGTTCTACGCCCCGAGCCTTGCCTTTTGCGCCTTACACAAACCCTCGAATCTTAAGCTCCGATACAGCGCTTGAACTCACAGAAATCCCTGGCTCGCTGGTGATTGTGGGTGGTGGTATTATTGGAATTGAGTTCGCGTCTATTTTTAGCCGCTTAGGCACACAAGTTACAGTTTTAGAAGCTTTACCCAGAATTATGGCTCCAGCAGACGCTGACTGTTCCAAAGAATTGGTCACGCAGTTTGAGAGTGCAGGGGTTAAATTTCACACAAACGTTCAAGTCTCAAATATTACGGCAAAGGGCAAAACAGCCAAGACAACCTATACGCTTCCAAGTGGCGAACAAGCTGAGATCAGTTCAGACTATGTTTTGGTGAGCATTGGGCGTGTGCCTCTTACGGCTGATATTGGTCTTGAAAATACGAAAGCTCAGCTCGAGCGGGGCTTTGTAAAAATTAATGGCTTCATGCAGTCTGAGGATCCGAGCATTTATGCGATTGGTGATTGCGTGAATACGCCATGGCTTGCGCATATTGCTTCGGCTGAAGGTATTTTAGCTGTGAGCCATATGGCAGGTCAAAAAGTTATAGCGATCAACTATGACCATACGCCTTCTTGTGTTTACTCGGAACCGCCTGTGGCATGGTCAGGACTGACAGAAGAAGAAGCTAAAAAACGTGGCTACGAAGTTAAAATTGGCCGATTTGATATGGCAAGAAGTGGCAAAGCCGGAATTTTAGGCAAGAAGCGCGGCTTTATCAAGTTTGTGACCGATGCAAAATACGGCGAAATCTTAGGCGTTCATATTATTGGCCCAGATGCGACTGAGTTGTTGGCCGAGCCTGCATTTGCGATGCAAATGGAAGCAACCATCGAAGATATTGCAAGCACGATTCATGCTCACCCAACGCTGTATGAGGCTATCTATGAAGCGGCTGCTGCAACGGTTGGACGGGCTGTTCACGGTTAGAGGAGCGCGTCATACACAACAAGACCCTTTAATTTGAGAGCGCAGCTATGTTCTATTCCAATTACTGTAGCTCGCACTTCC
Source organism: Myxococcaceae bacterium (assembly GCA_037134495.1). Lineage (GTDB taxonomy): Bacteria > Myxococcota > UBA727 > UBA727 > JABDBI01 > AER2-1. Next base: position 1,496 of record JBAXMC010000071.1, on the reverse strand, counting down.
TTTAAGTCGCTCGGGGGTGTGCTTCTACCATCCTCATTAAATCCCCAGCAGACCACAGTATTATCAAACTTAATGATACAGGCATCGTCGCATCTGCTTGCGATCATCTTAACATTGCCAAAGGTTCGCCCATCCGAACTAAAACCCCAATGGACGAAGCTCCTATCATCGCTAACAATGAAGGAGGAAGAAACCATGAGCTGTAGGCTGATCCTGCCTTCTTCGGCGCCTGCAATTATACGCAGCAAATGATTATCATTGAGGATTTTTTGTTCGAGCTGCTCGCCAATTAAGCCAAAATAGTTGTCTATAGGCGCGAGCTCAGCTTGGGGGAGAGACCGCACAGTAGAAATAAAGCCAATTTAAACATGCTTATTTTGTATACTATAATGCAGGAAAGTCAAGGTAAGCCTAGTTCTTTACAGAATTTCCAAAAAGGCAGAACTCTCACAGAAGTATTTTCATTGCCATAATCTTCCTGACCTAAATGTACCTGATAGAACCTAGGGATCTGGGTTCTGGCTCTAAAATAAGTCGCTTCTGGAGTGGGTTGTTTGGAGTCGCTTACTTTTGCTTCTACTGCAAATAATGGTTTTTTGTCTTTTAGTACAACAAAGTCAACTTCTCGTTTGTCTTTATCTCTCAAGTATCTTAATTCCATGACATGACCTTCGGTGTCTTCTATGAAATGGCAATATTTAAGTAAATGAGATGCCACCATGTTTTCGAAACGAGCACCTTCATCTTCTTTGTTCTGAGACCAATCCCATAGGTATAGCTTTTGTTCTTTAGTGACGGCTTTAATCTTTGGAGAGCCAAAAGGTGAAATCCTGAAAATTACATAGAGAGCTTCTAAGATTTTAAGCCATCTTGAAACAGAATCATGAGAAACAGAGAGAACTTCTCTCAGATTTTGAATGGATAAAGGAGACCCTATGCGCTCTGGTAAGTTTTGGATGAGTAGTTCAATCAAACTGACATCGCGGACGTTTTCAAGATCACGCAGATCTCCGTAAGTGACTCGTTGCATTCGTTCAAGACTCCAGCGGCGCCAGAATTTCTCAGTGCCTTTGGCAAAAGGTTCAGGAAAACCTCCAAATCTCAACAATTGCTCAACGTCTGAGGGTGAAGGGTTTGAAGTGAGTTCACCCACTGAAAACGGATGTAGGCGATAGTAGTGATAACGTCCCTGAAGAGAATCTCCGCCTTTTCGATAGTGGTCCAAACGCGCTGAGCCCGTTACTATAAATGCAATGCTGGATTTGTGTGTGTCATAGAGTCCTTTGATGAGGCCTCTCCAGCGAGCCATTTTATGAATTTCATCAAAAATAATAAGTTTTTCACCCGAAGGTAATGTACCATTTAAGATTTTATTGCGATGTTCTAGATTGTCCCAATTGAGATATGCAGGCTCACTTTCTGTCCCAGTGGGTAAAAAGCTTAATGCAAGTGTTGTTTTACCAACTTGCCTAGGTCGGCAAATAAAAACCATTTTT
>JBAXMC010000070.1:0-8924 GCA_037134495.1 Myxococcaceae bacterium | reverse complement strand
AAAAATCATGAAGGCCAGCTCAACGCTCAGACAGCGAATTTATCTTTCGAACATGTCTGTCTTGTTTATCCCAATGGTTTTGTGGCGCTTGAAGATTTGAATCTAGAAATTCCGGCTGGCCAAACACTTGGCTTAGTAGGAGCTACAGGAGCAGGCAAAAGCAGCATTACCAAGCTGTTACTCAGATTTTACGAGCCCAGCTCAGGCGTTATTCGATTTGGTGGCCAAGCGCTTTCTGATATTTCGCTTAAAAATCTGCGCCAATCGATTGGATTGGTCAGCCAAGATGTCTTTTTGTTCCATGGGAGTGTGTTGGAAAATATTGCCTATGGGTCTTTTGAGGCGTCTTTAGAGCAAGTCCAAAAAGCTGCAAAAATGGCTGAAGCACATGAGTTTATTTCAGAGCTTCCTCAGGGCTATAACACGCTGATTGGAGAACGCGGTCAAAAGCTTTCTGGCGGGCAGCGGCAGCGCATCTCTATTGCGAGAGCGATTCTCAAGAATCCACCTGTATTTTTGTTTGATGAAGCCACTTCAGCTGTAGATAACGAAACTGAGAGTGCCATCCAGAAATCGATTAATTTGATTGCTAAAGGCCGAACGACGATTTTAATTGCTCACAGGTTATCAACGATTCGGCATGCTGACCGCATTTTGGTGTTAGATAACGGGCATGTTGTGCAATCAGGCACACATGATGCTTTGGTGGCTGAACCTGGAATTTATCAAAAATTATGGTGCATCCAGACCGGAGAAACACTTTGCAAAAATTCTCACAATAATCACAGTTAGCCATGCATGCTTAAAATATTTATCAGTAAATAACGCGCATTTTATGTTCGTAATTTGATATACTTCTTTCATGAGCCTCTTTTCGAAAAAAAAGACAAAACAAAAGTCTCAAGATGACAGTTTTCAAGAAGCGCGTCCTAATAATTTTGCAGGCCCTAAGGCTGCTAATCAAACATCGCTCGACAATACAAACTCTTACAAAAATGAGCTCTTGTTGCGTGGCAAAATAACTGTAGGACCCGGGATGGCACCCAAAGAACCTGCCAAAGAGCCAGTCAAAGCTGAGACAGAAAAAAAATCAGAACTCGAGCCTGAGACTGAATATGCTCAAATCATGAGAATTAATATCGATCAAAAATTAGATAAAGCAACAGAATAAGGAGTAAATTATGGACAGCATGAGATTTGGAATAGAAGCACCGCATATTGGTGAACTCAAAATTGACCCAAAAAGTTTTACACCTGTTCATTCAGAGGGGACTCCGAAAGTCGTAGAAGAGCATTTCACTCCGACTCAAGTGCGATTGGCGAAAATCTTGAGTGATGCTTGGACAAAACAACAAGATAGTTCTGATTTCAAAAATGTAACCGAAGCAAAGCCTGTTGACTTAGGTCAAGTAGAAGGTTTGCACGTGATTGATTCAGCAAGTCGCCGAGTTGAATTCGAAGGGAAGCAATTTACGCTTCCCAAAGAATGGGCAGCCAATAAAGAAACCAATACAATTTCAGTCTTGCCAGGCGAAAAGTATGCTGGAAAACAAATTATCGGTGCTTCCCCTAAAACACTTTCAGTGCTTAGTTCAACAACCAAAAACGTAAAGCCTTCTGCAACAACTCCAGCACCACACTTTAGCAACGCTCCTGCTGCTCATGAAGTTCAGAAACCATTAACAGCAGCGCAAATACAAGAGCAACAAGAACAAACACAGCGTGCACAACAAGCAGCAGCTGCTGCGGCGGCGCGTAAAACAGAAGAAGCTCAAGAAACTAAAAATATCGTTCAAAATAAAAAAGCAACCAAACGGCCGGCCGAAAGCTCTGCTGCTGCTACTCCAGTAATTAAAAAAATTAAAAGTTCTATTGATGAAGCTTCAGAAATCATTTCGAATCAGAAATCTATGTCAGAAGCGATAGATCATGCCGTTGGTACTGCAAAGACAAAAACAACGGAAAAACAGGCAGTCGATACAGCCGCTTTCCTATCTGCAGCAGCACTTGGTGGACAAAGAGTAAGTGGAACCAATGCTGATAACGATGCACGACAGCAAAACCAACAAGGAAGACAAGAAGCTGCCTTTCAGCAAGAAGAAGTCCATGCACAACAAAGCGTTGGTTCGTCCAAAGCTGGGCAGGGCGTTCCTGGTAAGTCTAAGAAGTAACTAAGCCCGAGCGTGAACCAGGATTTTAGGACCGGTTGGGAACAAGACTTCAATCTTGTTTCCGCCCTTGTCAGCCGTTACTATCCCAACACCAAAGCTATCGTGTTTCAAGAGCGCGCCCATCAAGAATTTCGCTTCAAAGCTGTAATCCACAGGCAAATCGTTATGATGACTCTCTAAAAGAGCCGCATAGCTGGTTGCTTTAGGAGCTGCTGCAAAACGAGGTGTTTTGGGTGCTTTGGTGGAAGCTGTCTTCGTCCCAGGTGGATTGGCTTTATGCTGGTGCTTGCCTTTGCAAGTATTACAACAAACGCGCTTGATCTCCGACCCAACCAACACTTCTATCGTGTGAGCCAGTACCAGTTTGCATTTTGTACACCAACCATCGACATTGCCGCCCACTTTGAGATCAGACATCTTTTTTACGCTCCTAGTTCAAGCCACTCTTTGAAAGCTTCAAAACGATAGGGCCGTCCCAAAAAGTCTTGAACGAGTTCGTCAGCATCTTTAGACCCACCTGCCTCTAAAATCAACTCCCTATAGCGCTTAGCTTGCTTTTTATCCATCAAACCGTTTTCTTTGAAGGCACTAAGGAAGTCTTTTGCAATTACTTTTGACCACATGTACGTATAGTACATCGCCGAGTAATCGTGCAAATGACCAAAGTTTAAGTTGAAATGCGTGCCCTCAACATAGGGGAAATCCGTGTACTGAGATTGCAATGTCTTGAGTAGCTCTAAAGGCTCAAACGAAGCAGGGTCACGTAAATAATACTGTAGACTTAGAGCCGCTAAGAACATTTGACGTCTGGTTTGCAAACCCTTACCAAAATCATCGGCCGCATGCATCTTTGCAACCATATCAGTAGGGATTTTTGAAAAACTTTGCAGAACCTTTGGGTCCCAAGACCACTCTTCAAAAAACTGCGAAGGTGCTTCTACGAAATCCCACTCTGTCGATACACCTGAGAAATGAATCCATTTCTGATGACCACCCAAAACATGGTGCATTAAGTGCCCGAATTCATGAAAGAAAGTAACCACTTGGTCATGATCCATCAAATCGTTGGAGAAATTACAAACCAAAGCTCCTTCAGGGATTTGTTTTTTGTCCATGCCGTTTTTAACGGTAAATAGAGCTGCATGTTTAAACTTATTGTCTCTGGGGTGCAGGTCTAAATAAATACGACCCATGAGTTTTTTGCCACGCATGACGTCATAGGTTTCCACAGAAGCATCCCAAGTTTTAAGGTCTGGAAGACGCTTAAATGAAAGTCCAAAGAGTTTGCCGGTTAAGTCCAATAAACCATCTCGAACTTTAGGAAAGCTAAAATAAGCTCGTACGGCCTGAGAATCGACATGATAGCGTTCTTTTTTGATTTTTTCTTCTAAATAAGCCAACTCATAAGGTTCTACGGATTTAGCAGCAGGGTCTATTTTGCGCTTCTCTTCTAAGAGCTCAGAATATTCTCTTTTAGCGCCCTTTTCAGCGATTTTTGAAATGCTCTCGATAAAATCAGCTGCTCGTTTGGTGCTTTTAACCATTTTATCTTCAACCACATAGTCTGCAAAACTTGGATAACCCAGCAACAAAGCCAAATCATGACGTTTTGCGATCAGCTCTTTTAAAACTTTTTCATTGGCAGGGTAACCTCTGGACATAAACTGCATCCAAAGTGCTTTTCGGTCTGTCGTACTATCAGCATAGTTCATGTAAGGGATGTAGTCTGGGTAGTCTGTCGTAATTTTAACTCTCCCGTTGGGCTGAATTGGGTGATCTTTGATATAGTCAGCTGGCATGCCACTGAGACCTGTTTTAGGGTCTACTTCTATAAAACGCTGGTCTTCGCGAATATGACGCCCAAATTCCTGACCAATGACAACCAACTCTTCTTCGAGAGCTTTAATCTTGGCCCGGGTTTGTTCATCTTTATCGATTCCAGACCGTTTGTAATCTTGAAGCGTCTTTGCCAACAGTCTTTTGGCATCTTTTGAAAGGTTTTTGGATTTTATTGCCGCAAAAGCTTCGTATAATTTCTTGTTTAGAGAGAGACCAGTTATGAAATTGTGAGAAATTTGCTCACATTTTTCCGCTTCTTCTCGAATCCTTGAGTCAGGATGAACCTGAGACAAAAGCCCAGGCAAAGAGTTCATGGCATCTAAATGAACCTGCAATTGGTTGTAGGGGAGCAGAGTATTGGCCTCTGTGCGTACTTTTTGAGGTTTTAAAATCTGGTCTAAAAGGGCCTGGGCAGCTTTTAACTCAGAATTGCAATTTTCAAGAACGTGATCGAACATGGGTTTTTCTCCAGCGAAGACAGAGAAACCTATAGCAAAGAAAAGCAGAAGGCGCATGTGTAACTCCCTATGCAAAGTACCTTTTTTGTGCCAAGTTTGGACACTATGATCAAGTTTAATGTAGGGGATAAGGTGGTCTACCCCGCGCATGGGGTCGCTGAGGTTATCAGCATCGAGGTCAGAGACATGGGGGGCGCACAGCAAACCTTCTATGTTTTAAGCATTTTGGAAAATTCAATGCGCGTTATGGTGCCCACGACCAACGTTGATCAGGTCGGCATGCGCGAGATTGTTTCCAGCGAAGAAGCGGACAAAGTGTTCGAAGTGCTTAAAAAGCGTGAAAAAACAGTCGAATCTACCACTTGGAACCGTCGACATCGCGAGTACTTAGAGAAGATTAAGTCTGGCTCTGTATTTGAAGTTGCCAAAGTTTTAAGAGATCTCTACGTCCTCAAAGGCGACAAAGAACTCAGCTTTGGTGAACGAAAAATGCTAGATACAGCCCGTTCTTTGCTGGTCAGAGAGCTCAGCCTCTCCAAAGGCATCTCCCATGAAGAAGTGGAAACAAAGTTTAGAACGATTTTTCGCTGTTAGGTTTTTGGGCCTTCTATTTGCTCGGGTCCGGGATCTCTCATCGCGGACTTGAAGTTTTTAATCGCACTTCCAAGACCCGTTGCGATACCCGGTAGACGTTTCCCTCCAAACAAGAGAAGAACAATCGCAAATACCAACATGAGTTCCCAAGGACCGATTCCAAACATACTGTCTCCCTTAGATTTCGAAAGTGAAATCTTATTGGCGCACGCGTTCAAATGCGACCGCCTGCATCTACGCATGGCTTTGGCAGATTATCGAAATTTTGTAAAGCGACGCCAGTTAGGAGAACCGATTGCCTATATTCTTGGCACCCAGGAATTTTATGGTTACGAATTCGAAGTCAATTCCAGCGTTTTGATTCCAAGACCTGACACAGAAAAATTAATCGAAGTTGCTCTGGAAAAATTACCTAAAGATCAAGAACTCTTGGTTGTAGATGCCTGCACAGGTTCTGGTTGCATCGCTGTTAGCTTGGCACTCCAACGGCCCCTAATTAAAGTTATTGCAACAGAACTGAGTGAACAAGCAGCGCAAGTAGCACGCAGAAATATTTTAAAACATGGTGTGCAAAATAGAGTAGAAGTCAGAGTCGGGCATCTCTTAGATCCCGTTTCACAAGAGTATCCAGATCTGATTATTTCCAACCCGCCGTACATTAAACCCAGCGCCATGGCCGATTTGATGTTAGATGTCAGAGACTTTGAGCCTCATTTGGCCTTGCAGGGTTTGAACACAAATGGTCTTGGACATCACGAAGAAATCATTGAAAAAGCACGATTAATTCTTAAGAAAGGCGCTTTTGTTTTGCTTGAAATAGGTTACGATCAAGCATTATTTTTCAAAGACCGAGCCCGAATCATCCAAGATGACGCTGGCAACGACAGAATAGTGGAGATTTGCTGTGGATAAATTTGTCATCGAAGGCGGCCTTAGGTTAGAAGGCGAAGTATTGATCTCGGGCTCAAAAAATGCGGCTCTACCCATATTGACTGCGAGTTTATTGGCTAGCGATGAAAGTATTATCGAAAACGTTCCTGAGTTAGATGATATAAAGACTCTGACTGAACTTTTTCAAAAATTGGGCGTCAAACTAGTCGAAGATCAAGGGGTTATGATACTAGATGCCAGAAGCATCACAAGCGTCGAAGCCACTTATGAAATCGTTCGAAAAATGCGCGCTTCTGTTTTGGTCTTGGGGCCTTTACTGGCTCGTTTTGGCAAAGCCCGTGTGTCTTTGCCTGGCGGCTGCGCTATTGGTGCCAGGCCAATTGACATGCATTTGACCGGCCTTGAAGAAATGGGCGCTAAAATTACGCTCGAACACGGCTACGTAGATGCTGTTGCGCCTGCCGGTGGCCTTGTGGGTACTCGAATTGTCTTTGATATCCCAAGCGTAGGCGCCACTGAAAATCTCATGATGGCCGCTTGTTTGGCTAAAGGAACAACTCTCCTAGAAAATGCCGCTCGTGAACCCGAGATAGAAGAACTAGCAGGAGCTTTAAGCAGCATGGGGGCTCGGATTTCAGGAGCAGGCACCAGCATTATTCAGATTGACGGTGTTTCAAGTTTGCGTGGCATGCATCACAGAGTCGGCCCTGATCGGATTGAAACAGGGACTTTTATTGCAGCTGCTGCAGCCACTCAAAGCACGCTCTTACTCAAAGACATTTATTTAAGCAATTTAAGTTCACAGATAGAGCATTTCCAAAAAGCTGGTTGCGAATTTATCTCTCATGGCAAAAATTTAGAAGTCAGAGCACCTGAAAGACTGACTTCTGTTGATATCAGCACTGCGCCATATCCTGGGTTTCCTACCGATATGCAAGCTCAATTTATGGCTTGTATGTGCCTTGCAAAGGGTACGAGCCAAATTGAAGAACATATCTGGGAAAACCGCTTCATGCATACGCTCGAACTCATGCGTATGGGCGCTGACATATCTATGCACGGCAACTTAGCTGTTGTACAAGGCGTGGCCAAACTCAGCGGTGCGCCCGTGATGGCAACTGATTTAAGAGCTTCTGCTAGCTTAATTATTGCAGCTTTGGCAGCTGAAGGTGTGAGCGAAGTTCTCAGAATTTATCATCTAGACAGAGGCTATGTGGCTTTAGAGAAAAAGCTGACCCAATTAGGTGCCAGAGTAAGACGCGAAAAAGACATTGCATAGGATTCAACAGTCCTTTATAGCGATGTCAAAACATTTGGAGACGTATGCACATGGCAGAAGCATTGATGGATGGTAGAATCACCCAAGTTATCGGTCCCGTTGTGGATGTTGAGTTTCCCAGCGAAGCACTCCCTAAAATTTTTACAGCACTCACACTCGAAAACAGCCTGGTACTTGAAGTTGCGCAGCATCTGGGTGAAAACTCTGTAAGATGTATCGCCATGGACTCCACCGAAGGCCTTGTGCGTGGTACCAAAGTTAGAAACTCTGGCGCGCCCATCATGATGCCTGTAGGCAAGTGCACACTCGGTCGAATTTTAAACGTTGTTGGTGAGCCTGTAGACGAACAAGGCCCTGTCAACTCTGAACACTATCGCTCAATCCATAGAGAACCCCCTAGTTTCACCGAACAAAGTACAGAAGTCAGCGTGCTTGAAACAGGGATCAAGGTCGTTGACTTGCTGGCTCCTTATTCAAAAGGCGGCAAAATCGGTTTATTTGGAGGCGCAGGCGTTGGAAAGACCGTTTTGATCATGGAACTGATCAACAATATCGGCAAGGGCCACGGTGGCCTCTCTGTGTTTGCAGGGGTAGGGGAGCGTACCCGTGAAGGCCGAGATTTGTATAACGAAATGTGTGAATCTGGCGTTATCAAAGTCGATGAACACACAGGTAAAATCAACAGCGAAGAAAGCAAAGTGGCTTTGGTTTACGGCCAAATGAATGAGCCACCAGGAGCACGTGCCCGCGTAGCGCTTTCTGGCCTCACCGTTGCTGAGCACTTTAGAGACGAACATAACCAAGACGTTTTGCTCTTTATCGATAATATTTTTAGGTTTACACAAGCGGGTTCTGAACTTTCAGCTTTGCTGGGCCGTATTCCTTCCGCTGTAGGCTATCAACCGACTCTTGCAAACGAAATGGGCATGTTGCAAGAACGTATTACGACCACTAAAAACGGTTCAATTACGTCTGTACAGGCTATTTATGTGCCTGCAGACGATTTGACCGATCCTGCGCCAGCCACAACTTTTGCTCACTTAGATGCCACAAGCGTTTTAAGCAGGTCTATTGCAGATTTGGGTATTTACCCTGCTGTAGACCCCTTGGATTCAACCAGTCGTATTTTGAGCCCAGATATCTTGGGGCAAGAGCATTATGACACGGCTCGTAAAGTTCAGTCTATTTTGCAGCGTTACAAAGACCTACAAGATATTATTGCTATTTTGGGAATGGACGAACTCTCTGTAGAGGACAAGCAACTGGTTGCTCGTGCTCGTAAGGTTCAAAAGTTCTTATCGCAGCCGTTCCATGTTGCTGAAGTCTTCACTGGAAGCCCAGGCAAATATGTAAAGCTAGAAGATACGATTCGGGGCTTTAAAGAAATCGTAGAAGGCAAATATGATGACATTCCAGAACAAGCCTTCTACATGGTGGGTACGATTGAAGAAGCCCTTGAAAAGGCTACGAAACTATGATCGATCTGGAAGTTGTCACGCCTCAAAGATCGCTTCTTAAAACACTCTGCGAATCCGTGATTCTACCGGGCCAAAAAGGAGAGTTTCAAGTTTTAGAGGGGCACGCACCTTTGTTGGCTGCTCTCAAAGCAGGAACACTCTCTTATGGCGACCAAAAACTTATGGTGGCGGCTGGATATGCTGAAGTTTCACAAAAACACGTCAGTGTTATGTG
>JBAXMC010000069.1:0-8963 GCA_037134495.1 Myxococcaceae bacterium | reverse complement strand
GTTGGTTTCTTGTGTAACGAACATGTTGACTTATAGCTGGCAACCAAGAAGATTGGCTTTCTTATGACAGGTCTTCAGCTAGCCCATCAAGCTATTATTAAAAGCACTTCTAAACCTGTGGTCTTAATTGCGAGCAGCCAAAAACAAGCAGAACGCTTATATCAAGACGTGCGTTTTTTGCTCAGTGAAGATTCTGCTCAAGCTTGGTTGCTCTTAGCCGAAGAACGAACGCCTTATCAAGGCACATCGCCAGATCCTCTGTGGATGATGGATCAGTTGGCTTGTTTACAGAAATTAGTTTCAGGTATTGCATACAGAGTCTTGGTGATTTCGCCGGATATGTTAGCGGCTAAAATCTTATCAAGAGATGTTTTGCAAGACGAAGTGCAATTTTTATCTCAAGGAAGTCTTATTGGTCGAGATAGTTTGGTGCAAAAGCTTGTTCATGCTGGCTATACTCAAGTTACCGGGGTTGAAGATGCGGGAACTTATTCTGTTCGAGGTAGCATTGTTGATTTTTTCTGGGCGGGTGATTCATACCCAATTAGGGTTGACTTGTTTGGCGATGAAATAGAGCGTTTGTATTATTTTGATCCGAGTACGCAGAAAAAAATAGAAGATATTGAAGACTGCCAATTTGGCTTAGTTCGCCAGATTGTCATGTCAGATCAAAATATCGCGCGTGCGATTCCGAAACTGCGTGATTTGGCAGATGATTTAGAATACCCGACGCTTAAACTTAAAGAAAAATTAGCAGACTTGTCTCATAAGATTGCTTTCTTTGGTGTCGAGAGCTTTTCGCCTGCGTTTTATGAACGTTTTAGCAATGTTCTAGATTTAATCGGAGACGCTGAAATAATAGTCGAAGACCGTGATGCTGTATTTGAGCAAATCATGCTTCGTCAGGCAGATTTCGAGCATCATTATAAGACAGCTTTAGTCAGGAAAGATTTATGTTTTGGTCCTGCTGAATTTTTGTGGACGAAGAATGAGATTCACCTGAAAACCTCACCCCTAACACATCTCCACCAAGTAGAGAAGAGAACAGACCTTTCGATTCCTGAACTTGCCAAGCAAATTCACCAATTACATCAAGATCAAATCACGGTCTTATTGCCAGTCGCTTCACTTTCAGGAACGCATCGCTATGTAGAGTTGTTACAGCCGCATGGACTTCAAGTGAGGCATTTAGCAACCGCTCTTTCTCTTTTTTCAACGTTGGAATTTAGCCCGGCGATTCATGCGTATACGTATGTCGCCAAACCTGAACCGCCGGCTAATAGCTCTGTTTTTCCAACTCTGAGACTTGCTGTTTTTGCAGAAGAAGCGATTTTTGGTCTCAAAGCCAAACGTGAAGTTTCTAAGAAAGGCGGCTTTAAAACCAGCCTGTCTGATCTAGAAATTGGCGATGCCATTGTTCATATCGACCATGGTATTGGCTTATTTAAGGGCCTCACAAGATTAAACGTTCAGGGTATTGAACAAGATTACTTGCTTTTAACTTATGCTGGCGAAGACAAGCTATATTTGCCGGTTCATCGAATAAACTTAGTTCAGCCCTATTCTGGAGCAGAAGGTGAAAATCCAAAATTAGATAAATTGGGTGGTTCAGGTTGGCAGACCAAGAAGAAAAAAGTCCAAGAAGCTGTCATGGCAATGGCTCAGGATCTATTAAATCTCTATGCCAAGCGTGAATTGGTCAAACGTCCGGTATTCAAGTCGCCAGAAAATACGTATTTCGAATTTGAAGCTCAGTTCCCTTTTGAGACGACACCTGATCAGCAAAAAGCCATCGATGATGTTTTGGGAGATTTACAAAAAGAAAGACCCATGGATCGACTTATTTGTGGCGATGTCGGTTACGGAAAAACAGAAGTGGCTATGCGTGGTGCGATGTTGGCTGTCCTCAGTGGTCGTCAAGTCGCTGTTTTAGCGCCAACCACTATTTTGGCCCAACAACATGGTATTACTTTTAGGAAACGCTTTGAGCAGACAGGGGCTCGTGTCGAAGTTGTCAGTCGCTTTCAAAGCACAAAACAAATTAATGAAATATTAAAAGACGCAAAAGATGGCAAAGTCGATATTTTAATTGGAACCCATAGAATTCTTTCCAGCGATGTTGGGTTCAAGAATCTAGGCCTGGTAATTGTTGACGAAGAACAGCGTTTTGGAATCAAAGACAAAGAGCATTTGAAGAAACTTCGTACGAATACAGATATATTGACGCTTTCTGCGACACCGATTCCGAGAACGCTACAAATGGGCTTTTTCGGAATTCGAGATTTGAGCGTGATAGAAACACCGCCGGTAGATAGGCGCGCTATCAGAACTTCTCTTATTAGGTTTGAAGACGAAGTCGTTCGTGAAGCAATTTTGCGTGAAATTCAGCGTGGTGGTCAGGTTTATTTTGTTCATAATCGAGTGAGCAGTATTGCTGCAAGGGCAGACTATTTAAGAAACTTGGTTCCCGAAGCGCGTATAGAGTTCGGGCATGGACAAATGGCAGAGCATGATTTGGAAGATGTCATGGTTCGTTTCATGAAACATGATTTCAACGTTTTGGTTTGTACGACCATTATAGAAACCGGCATTGACGTTCCATCGGCGAATACAATGCTGATAGATCATGCGGATGATTTTGGCTTGGCGCAGCTTTATCAGCTAAGAGGTCGTATTGGGCGTAGTAAAGACAGAGCGTTTGCTTATTTGGTGATTCCAAGTTCGGAAGAAGGTCTGACGCCGATTGCCCGAAAGCGTCTCGAAATATTGCAGCGATTTAGTGAGCTCGGTGCTGGATTTAGAATCGCTCAGCATGACTTAGAGTTGCGCGGGGCAGGAGATTTGCTAGGTAAGAGTCAGCATGGTCATGTCGCAGCTGTGGGTTATGATTTGTATTCTGACTTGCTAAAAGATGCTGTTGAGCAACTTCGAGGAACAGACCATGAATCCAGCATAGACCCAGATATTAATATCCCTGTTACAGCGCTGATTCCTGAAAAATATATTGCTGATTTACATGAACGTATGGGTTTTTATCAACGCCTTGCCAGTGCGAGGGATGAATCTGCAATCTGGGATTTGGTCGGTATCCTAGAAGAACAATTTGGCCCAGCACCTGACGAAGTGAAAGCTTTGGCACAAGTGATGATCTTAAAGAAAATGCTGCAAAAAATAGGGGCTTTGAAACTTGATTGCACTAAAACACAGGTTGTTGTTTCGTTTGGAGATAAACCTAAGTTGATTCATGCTCACAATAGCCAAGAAGATTTTTTCACACTGTGCAAGAAAATTCTGACTTTAATAAGCACTTAAGCAGGTGCTGGTCCCCCTGGGATGGGTGGGAGCACGGTTTACAGAACGTAAGGTAGTAGCTATTTAAAAAACAAGATGACTCAATATTTATACCTGTTTTTCTTCATTTCCACTCTTCTCTTTTCACAAGGACACGTTCTTCTTGAGAAAGCCCTGGCAGAGGAAGTTCAATTCCGACAAGCTACCCACCAAGAGCTCAAATACATGTTGCAATATCTAAAGGAGAGCAATGCTGATAAAGGCTTCCTAAAAACTCAGATTTCTGAACAAATTGATGCCGACTTGAGAATACTTGATCTCCTCATGCCACGATTAAATGATCTTTCAAGTAGTACCTGGAGTTGTAAGACCAATAAATTGCCTTTAATTATGCAAGAGACCAAGCGTTTCTTTGCAAAAAATGCCGATTTAATTATTGAGGGTCGTTTGCCTGAATCCATGAAATATTACTGGAGCAAACCTAGATGGATGGATGCTAGCAACATACAGGAGTTAGCCTTGAAAGCTTCTTTGGTATTGGCTTATGGGAAGTTGAATAAAACAATCGACTTAGACACATCGGCACTCCTTCATAGTACGCCTTTACCGCTTGAATTGAATATGAATCTTGAGCGTCTTTCTTTCTTCTACAATCAAACCCAACTCAGCTTTGTTCATGGTGGTTATGCTTTTGGAGGACAGCGTCAAGACTCATACTACTTGAGATATGGACCCTTTGGGAAACAGTTTGGTCCTCAAGACTGTTCCTCATGGGTTTCTAAACTCATCGGTTCGACTCAAGCCTTTAGTACTTCTGATTTCGCTGAATATAAAAACTTTGAAATTCAAAAACTTGTAAAACCTGTTCGAGTGAATTCGTTGGAAGATATAGAACCTGGAATGATTTGGGTGACTCTTCGCTTCAATAGCGGACATGTAAATATCGTTGTACGAGTAGACCTTGAAGTAGGCAGTATTCTAGTTATTGAATACGCACGAGATCTGCCGAATTACGAAGGTTTCGGTTTTAGAATTGTTTCATGGAACGAGCGCCCCAGAAACGTGCAAGATTTCTGGTTTGTTGTACCTTTTAGAAAACATAAAATAGAAAATTTATAATGTGTGAGTTGAAATTGTTGTAAAATATAATTACAATAAATTCATGAAACCAATAGAAGGACAGAATGAAGTAGGCGACCGAAGTTTTCAAAGAGAGTCGACCAGAACGCTCTCTAGTTCTGCATCTGATTTTGATAATGACGATACCCTGGAATCAGAAAAAAAATCGTTTAAACAAATGACTCCTAATCGCCCTAATGCTTCTGATGCTTTTGTGACTTCAGAAGAACAGAAGCCTGGACTGAGTCCGGAAGATTCTATCTTTTTAGAAAGCTTAGAAAAACGTGGCCTTTCTCCAGAACAAGCTTATGCTGTTATAGGTCATGCTGATAATAGTTCTTTTTCTGAGCGTTCTATTGATTATGTCGTTGAGGATAAACTGGATTTCAACGACCTCTCAGCTAGTAGTGGCTCTTCATTGGTTTATCTTGGAGATAAAACAGTTCACCAATTTTACGACAAAAAAATGGTTTATGATAGAGTGATATCATTCCCTGAAAATTTACCAGGTTTTGTAAAGAAGATTTCACAAGATGATACCGCAAAAGTGGTTTGTTGGGAAAAAGTGACTCCGTTCTCAAAGGCAAAATCAGATCCTAATGTAGATGTTAAACAAGTATTAGTCGAAGCTAAAAATGCACTTTTTTCGTTGCATGAATTAGGTGGTGCTCATGGTGATTCGACTGCCGACAATTTAGGTGTAGACAAAGACGGTCATGCTGCTTGGTTCGATTTTGATCGTTTCAAGCCTAATGCCTCATATGAACAGAAGGAAAAAGACTTGGAAGATTACGAGCGTACTCTTGGGTCTAATGAGCAAAAGAAATCAAATCTTTCTGTGCCCCCCCCATCGCTTGGCGACCTAAACCTAGACCCTAATCTAGTTTGTAAATCACGAAGACCTTGCATCCTTAGTGGGCAGAGTATATACTGATATATATGAGTTTTTTGGAAAGAGTTTGTGCCTGTCTGGAGAGCTATAGAGTCCCATATGCTTTAGTGGGTGGCTATGCAGTCGCTTTACATGGTGCACCCAGAGGAACCATTGACCTTGATTTCATTGTTCGATTCCAGGAAAAAGATTTTATTGACTTGGAAACAGCTTTTAATTCTATTGGTTTGAAATCAAGACTGCCGGTCACAGCAAAACAGGTATTTCAATTTCGACAAGAATATATTGAACAGCGTAACTTGATTGCTTGGTCTTTCGTGAATCCAAACAATCCTATTGAGACGGTAGACATCATTATCACTAAAAACCTTTTCGATTGCTCAACCGTCAATAGAGACCTTGGAAAACTAATTGTGAAAGTTCTATCCAAGAAAGATTTAATCGAAATGAAGCAAGAAAGTGGCAGAGCACAAGATTTATTAGATATCAAAGCATTGGAGCGTTTATGACAACAAAGGCTTTGCAGATGTTTAGCAATGAGTATCTGGAGTATGCTAAACAACTAACCCCTCGGCAGATTGTCGATTTTTTAGAGGATTTTCGTCAAATAGCGGCTGCCGGTCAACCTCAAAAAAGTAAGTTGATCAGCATGAAGGTGCCACAAAATCTTTTAGATGCTTTCAAAATTCAGGCTAAACTGGCGGGAAGGCCTTATCAAAGCCTGATCAAAGATTTGATGCGCACACACGTGATGCAGGGAGCTAAAGAGTTGGCAAATTAATCTAATCTAGTCTAGTCTGTAGATCACGAACGTGTGTTTTGATTTCAGGCGTTGGTGAGATTAAAAGTAAATTTTCAAGACGTGTTTTGAGTAATCTAGGGCTTTTAGGACCTTGCTTCTCTATTAACTCTTGCAACTTTTGTAGCATGAGAATCACCATGGACTCATCTCTATGAATCAGCGCTTTGGATAGAATCTCTTCGTCCTGAGGGATTTGATGACCTGATTCTAAGAGAGCATTAATTGTTCGTGTGACTTCGTCAGGAGTCGCTGAACGCTTAATGGCTTCCATGAAAATATCATACCCAAATACCGGTGTTCCAGAAAGTCTTCTCGACGACTTTGGATTACTCGCCGGCACAGGGTCGACTGCAGGAGCAAGCATTTCAGTCATCTCTGTTGGCAATTTGATCTTGCCGTCAAAGAGTGCGTTTAAGTTTGCTTTATATTTTTCGTATGCTTTTGTGGAGCGATTAAATTGCCCGTGGGCCATGTATCGATTTTCCTTGATTGATGAGACTCCAGACTGCCTTTAATCAAGGACAAAGTCAAGAGATACGAAAAAGAAGCCGTCACAATGCCTCCTAAAACATCGATGGCATAGTGTTGTTTTAGCGTCATGGTCGATAAAATAATCAGGCCGGACCATATCCAAGAGATGATTCCAAGCCATTTGTATTCACGCGCAACAAAAACACCTGAAAGACAAGCAAGCGCCACATGAAGTGAGGGAAAACAATTGGTGGGCGAGTCTAATTGATAGAGTACCCACCTAATCGTATCGATAAGACTCGAATCCAGAGTTTCCGGGCGATTGATGGCTGTTGGATACAATAGAAAAATAACGCATGAAAACAGTGTTGCTGTCAGCATGCTGTAGTACATATGGCTGTAATTCTCTGTTTTTTTAACCGCAGCAAACGAAAACGGGATGATCAGGTACTGAGAAATATAGAACCAGATCGTCCAACGCAAAAACGGAATTTGGTTGTCTATAAAACTAAAGCCTATCACGGTCGCATGGTATTTTCCCCATACGGCACAGCTAAAGTAAGAACCTAGGAAGAACAAGGCTCCTGCAAGAATAATTTTCCATTTTTTTTCTTCTGGAATAAGAGGCAGGGTAGGCATTGCATTGTTTTATCATATTGAATAACAATTCGGCTCTATGGGACAGCTGATTCTTTTACGTCATGGCCAGTCAGTCTGGAACAAAGAGAATAAATTCACGGGATGGGTCGACGTTGCGCTGAGTGCCAAGGGCATTGAAGAAGCTATTTTAGCGGGTCAAAAATTGGCCAGTATATCGATTGATCACGTCTTTTGCTCGAACTTGAAGCGTGCTCTAGACACAGCCAAAATAGCTTTAAAAGCGGCCCATCAAGAAGCCTGTGTGATGACACAAGATTCAGCCTTAAATGAGCGCAATTACGGAGATTTGCAGGGCTTAAATAAAGCTGAAATGGCTAAGAAATACGGGCCCCAGCAAATCCAACTTTGGCGTAGAGGCTATTATATCAGGCCGCCAGGGGGAGAAAGCCTCAAAGATACCTGCGAACGTGTATTGCCTTACTACCACAAAGCCATAGAGCCCTTGCTTAAAGCGCATAAGACTGTTTTAATCGTGGCTCATGGCAATTCGCTTAGAGCTTTAATAAAAGAGTTGGATCGGATCAGTGATGCCGAAATAGCTTCACTTGAGATTCCAACGGGTGTTCCTTTGTTTTATGGAGAGAAACGATGACTTATTATCCACCTACCGTAATTGAACAAACGCCTCGAGGCGAAAGAGCTTATGATATCTGGTCAAGGCTTCTAAAAGATCGAATTATTTTTTTAGGAACAGCTATAGACGACAATGTTTCGAATTCTATCGTGGCCCAGCTTTTGTTTTTGGAAAGCGAAGACGCTGGTAAAGATATTACCATGTATATTAATTCGCCGGGCGGTGTCGTGTCGGGGGGGCTCGCTGTCTATGATGCTATGCAATATGTCAGATGTGACGTTTCTACTGTTTGTGTAGGCCAAGCTGCTTCGATGGGAGCCGTATTATTGGCGGCTGGAACCAAAGGTAAACGATTTATTTTGCCTCATAGTCGTGTGATGATTCACCAGCCTTTGGGCGGTGCTCAAGGTCAAGCCACCGATATTGAGATCCAAGCGCGTGAAATCCTAAAGTGCAAAAGAACACTCAACGATATTATTGTGAGACACACAGGCAAGCCTTTTGAACAAGTTGAAAAAGATATGGACCGAGACTTTTTCTTAGGAGCAGAGCAAGCAATTGAGTACGGCTTGGTTGATAAAGTAGTCGCGCGTCATGAGGTAGCTTAAACTATGTTGATGGGTCGCAGAGATGGCACGAATCTGATTTGTTCTTTTTGCAATAAAACGCAGAAAGAAGTAAAAAAGTTGGTCGCTGGACCCGATGTCTATATTTGCGAAGACTGTATTTCGCTCTGTAACGACATTATTGCTGACGAGATCCAAAAAAGAGCTGATCACGAAGAAGAAGATCTCCTGCTCAAACCCTCAGAAATTAAAGAAATCTTAGACAAATATGTAGTAGGTCAAGAACGTGCCAAGAAAGTCCTTTCTGTCGCTGTTCATAATCACTACAAGCGCATTTCGACTGACTTAGATACTTCGGATGTCGAGCTCTCTAAGAGTAATATTTTGCTCATTGGTCCAACCGGTTCAGGGAAGACACTCTTGGTGCAAACTTTGGCGCGCATCTTGAAAGTACCCTTTGCAATGGCCGATGCGACCAGTTTAACCGAAGCAGGTTATGTGGGCGAAGATGTCGAAACCGTGATTGCTAATCTGTTGGCAGCTGCAGATGGTGATATTGCCAAAGCAGAACGCGGTATTGTCTATATC
>JBAXMC010000068.1:0-8966 GCA_037134495.1 Myxococcaceae bacterium | reverse complement strand
TCTTCACATCTTGCAAGCTTGGAACTCGTTTTTGAACAATCGGGCTTCCTGCCCCTTGCTGAATTTGTTTGAGTCTAAAAAGTTCTCTTGGGCTCGCCAAAGTAACGGCGATGCCTTTGCGGCCAGCACGAGCGGTACGACCTATTCTATGAACATAAGTCTCTGTTTGACCGGGCAAGTGAAAGTTAAAGACGTGAGAAATATCGGTAATATTCAAACCTCGCGCTGCAACGTCTGTTGCAACCAAAATCTGCACACGACCATCTCTGAAACTTGCTGTCACACGTTCACGTTGGCGTTGTTCGATATCACCATGCAAAGCGGCAGAGGCATAACCGCGTGCGAGTAAGCTTTGTTGCAAGGTGTCTACATCGGCTCGTGTTCGGCAAAATACAATAGATTTGAAAGGGTTTTCAGCGTCCATGAGTCTGATCAAAGCGCTTTCACGTTCATGTTCTTCAACGATATAGGCTACTTGTTCGATGTTTTGGTTGGTGATTTCTTTGCCTGTATTGGTAGAAATCATCTCTGGGCTTTTCAAGATTTTCTGAGCGAGTCTTTGGATTGCAGGTGGCATGGTTGCGGAGAACAACAGTGTTTGTCGTTCTGTTGGCAAATATTCAAAAATAGCCTGAATGTCTTCTAAGAAGCCCATATCAAGCATTTCGTCTGCTTCGTCTAAGACAACTACTTTGGGTTTGAGTTTAGGGATACGTCGGGTGTTTAAGAGATCCAATAAACGGCCTGGGGTTGCAACAACCACTTGAGCGCCTTGTTTAATAGAGTCAACTTGACGGGCATAAGAACTGCCGCCATAAACAGAAGTGCATCTAATGCCGAGAGGGCGAGCGAAACGAGCGATTTCTTCGCAAACCTGAGTACAGAGCTCACGTGTGGGTGTAATTACCAAGAGTTCAACTTGGTTGGATTCTGCTGAGATTTTTTCGAGTGCAGGCAAGCCGAAAGCAGCGGTTTTACCGGTTCCTGTTTTTGCTTGGCCGACCAAGTCTTTGCCTTGCATAATAAAGGGAATGACTTTTTCTTGAATTTCGCTAGGTTTTTCGAAACCAGCTGCTTTGATTGCTTTTAAAAGTTTTTCTGAAAATCCGAATTGTTTAAACATGTGTTTTTCTCCATTAATATGACATCTAAAATACGATCAGCGATCATATTCTTGTCTTGTTTTTCTAGAGCACACACGAAACCATTTCGATTGAAAATTGAGATTTGATTCATGTCCGACCCGAAGCCGGAATCATCGCTGCCTACTAAGTTTGCACAGATTAAATCACAGTTTTTGCTGAGAATTTTTTGTTGCGCATGTCTATCCAAATCCAAACTTTCAGCAGCAAAACCAACCAAAAAAGGTCGGCTACTTTGTTGCCCCAGTGTTTTCAAGATATCAGGATTTTCAATAAGCGCTAGGGAGTAGTTTTGAGAGCTGTTTTTCTTAATCTTCTGCTTTTCTCTCTCAGCAGGCCTGTAATCAGCCACTGCAGCGCATAAGATAGCCAGATTGCTCTTTGGGGAAAGTTCTAGAGCGAGCCCCAGCATTTGCTGAGCTGTCTTAATGGGATAGGATTTGATATTGCTTGGGATTCTAACCTGCAAGGGTCCATGAATCAAGCTAACCTCTGCGCCCCGATGCATGAGTGCTCGTGCAAGTGCAACACCCATTTTCCCTGAAGAATAATTGCTCAAATACCTTACAGGGTCTAATTCTTCTACAGTGGGGCCTGCTGTGAGCAAAACTTTTTGGCCTTTAAAATCTTGTGGGCTAAAAGCCATAAGAACATGTTCTAAAATAGTTTCAAGTTCGGCCAATCTGCCGATTCCAGAACGCCCAGAAGCAAGTTCTCCGGACTCTGGGTTTATGATTTGAACACCGCGCTTTTTTAAAATTTCGATATTTGCTTGTGTGGCCGGGTGTTCCCACATGTGTGTTTCCATGGCGGGCGCGACCAAAACGGGGCCTTTGTAAGATAAATAAGTTTGCAATAAGAGTTCATCTGCAAACCCGTGAGCCATTTTGGCGATCAAATCAGCCGTAGCTGGGGCAATCAAGAGCAAATCTGCTTCATAAGCTTGCTCTATATGCTTTATTCCCCTCTCCACTTGGTGGAGAGGGGTTAGGGGTGAGGTCAGGGTATCAATCGATAACTGCGTTACAAAATCGAGCGCTTTGTGTGTTGGGATGGCTCTTACAACAGCTCCCTGCTTTCGCAGTAACCGAATCAAATCCAGACTCTTATAAGCCGCAATGCTTGCGCTGATCCCTAAAATAATATTTTTGCCTAAGAGCTGCTGCATCTAACCAGGTTTAGTAATCAAAAAAATCAGCAAAATCAATAAGATTGTCAAAAATCGTCCCATGTTGACATTTTTCAAAAAAAATGACATTATTAAAAAATGGTGGCGTCAATTAGGACACGGATGAAACAGGGGGGACGCTTGGTAATCCCTGTTGAGTATCGCCGAGAATTACATCTAAACTTAGACCAAGAAGTTCTTCTATCGCTTGAGGACGGTGTTTTGCATGTTGTGCCGCTTAACTTTGCTGTCGCACGTGCCCAAGCGCTTGTTAAAAAATACAACCCGGAACATCGAAGTCTTTCAGATGAATTAATTGCGCTTAGAAGAGAAGAGAATGAAGACGTTTAGTTATGTCTTAGATGCATCTGCATTACTAGCTGTCATAAATCGAGAACCTGGCATCGAAGAGGTCCAAAAACTTTTGCCGGAATCTTGTATCTCGAGTGTCAATTTTTCGGAAGTGGTTTCAATCATGCTGAGACTTGGTATTCCGTTGAAAGATCTGAAATCTGTTTTAAGGGGATTGGTGCAGATTGTTGATTTTTCTGAAGAACACGCTTTAACGGCTGCAGAATTCTGTGGACCGACTAGATCTAAAGGACTTTCACTCGGGGATCGGGCTTGTTTGGCTCTGGGTCACCATCTAAAATTACCCGTATTTACAGCAGACAAAGCTTGGAAAGATCTTGAGATTGGAGTCAAAATCCACTTAATTCGCTAAAATGCCATTTGACGCTGCACCCGAACAGGCCTAAGAGCAAACCTATGAGAGTTTTAACCCTTACTCGTTCACGCGCGGCTCTTGTTTTGCTCGGCACGGCGCTATTATTCGTGGCAGCCCAGATTCAGATTCCACTGCAGCCGGTGCCCATTACGCTTCAAACGCTGGCGGTTATAACGATTGGGTTGTTATTTGATCGGCGAACAGCGGTGCAGGCTGTGCTGCTTTATTTGGGCTTGGGTGTTTTAGGGCTGCCAGTTTTTGCTGGGTTTTCAAATCTAGTCATGGTTGGATCTCGAGCAGGATATCTGGTTGGATTTCTTGCAGCGGTTTGGAGCATGACTTATTTGCGTGAATATTTTGGTCTGCTTGTTACCTGTTTACTGGGAAGCGCTGTGATTTATGCTTGCGGAGTCGCTTGGCTCTCTTTCTACCTGGGTTTTCATAACGCAGTTTTACTGGGTTTTGTGCCGTTTATCGTGCCAGGTATTATCAAAGCTGCCTTATTATCAGGCGTTGTTCGGTTTTTGCGAGGAGCAGTGTGAAAGTTTTTATCGTTTTATTGTTATGTTTATGGATAACAGGATGTGCTCACCAAACAGCCATGTCTGACCCCAAGCTTTCTAAACTCTGGGCAGGCTATCCGGTTTCTGATGAGCTCATTACGGAAGCTAAAACAAAGTGGCCGAACGAAAAAACTTTGTTAGATATGCAACAAGGCTTAGATTTGCTCAGGCGCGGGGATTTAACGCCAGAAGAAACCAAACGAGCTCAGACTTATTTAGAAAGCGCTTTTAATACGTTCGAAGATTTGAAAGATCCTGAAAATTTTAGCAAGGCTTTTACTTCTGATAACCAGACACCGTTTAGGGGTAAGCCTTATGAACGGATGATGACGGCGATTTTACTTGGACTTATGGATGTTTCTCAAGGTCGTTGCGACAGAGCTTTGCCAGCGTTTAAATCAGCTGAGTTTTTAGATGCCCGCTGGCAAGCATTTATGTTTGGTAGCGACGCACCTATGATCTACGCTCTAACACTCAGATGCCAGCTTGAAACAAAAGCAGCCCTTTCTGATGTTGAACGATCTCGTGATGGCCTTGATAAAGCTTTAAGATTACAAATTTTGCTCGAGCCTTTATTGGCAGAGCTTGCTTGGTATGCTGGGCAGGCACCGAAAGAACCCGGTGTTCAAATTGCTTTGTCGCTCTTAGAAGTTGGTTTGCCGAGTGCTCTTTTGGTGGCACCTGCTGGAGCCAGTTTGGAATCTATTTTTAGTACGGCTTCCGCCGAATCGATGCGC
This sequence comes from Myxococcaceae bacterium, assembly GCA_037134495.1. Lineage (GTDB taxonomy): Bacteria > Myxococcota > UBA727 > UBA727 > JABDBI01 > AER2-1. The sequence goes on along the minus strand of JBAXMC010000068.1, from coordinate 4,629 downwards.
TTTTTATCGAGAGCTCTCAAAGATAAAGAAGAGCCTTATTACAGTGCAATCTCACCTAAACTCAAAAAATTAAAAGACCAGACGACTTCTGTAGAGCTAGCTTTGCAGGATATTGAAAAGGCCATTGTTGGACATGCAAACTTAGGTTCCATGCTAAAGCAGTCGACAGAAATCGTTAAACAAGTAGAAACTGCACTTAAAAATCCTGTGGCTGCGATCTATTTTGATGGCATTGGACCCAGCATTGTTCAAGAAGGTGATTATAACGAAATCGCCAAATTTGTCCCTGGGCGACCATCGTACGCTATACCGGGAGTCCCTAGTCGCGAAATTTCAGCAAAAGCACCTTGCGGCATTTCAAACCCCGAGGGCAATCTGATTTTTACGATGTGTCGAAATCCTGTTGCTGGGTCTGTTTTAGATGGCGAATATATTGGACTCAAACTCTGGTCATCTAGTTTTCAAGCAACCACGACAGCCGGTCGCCGTTTTGATAAGATTTTAAAAGGCCGTGCACAGTTTAGAATGGGGACAGAAATCGCTGCTCTTGTCGGAGCTTATACAGCCATGGCGTTGCTTAGCAGTCGAGACTCTAACGTTCAGATAGCTGGAGCTGTTATAGGAGCTGTTGCATTGGGTGCTTTTCTGGCAGGTCGCGCGACAAATCCAGAAGCAGATACGCGTCAAGTAAAGAAAAACCTGGAATCAGGCTATTTATTGCTGTTAAAACAGAACTCATATGCCCGGTAACTCTTTTGGACAACTTTTTCGAATTACAACTTTTGGAGAATCTCATGGCCTAGGCATTGGTGTTGTGATTGATGGCTGCCCTCCAGGACTTGAGATTAATCAAGATTTGATTCAGAAAGATTTGAATAGACGTAGGCCGGGTCAATCAGCCATTACAACGCAGCGTCAAGAAAAAGACCGTGTAGAAATTATTTCAGGTGTTTATGAGGGCAAAAGCACCGGTGCGCCTATTTGTGCTTGGATCAAAAACGAAGATCAGCGCTCACAAGACTACGAGCAAATTAAACAAGAGTTCAGGCCGTCTCACGCAGATTATACCTATCAAGCCAAATACGGACACAGAGACCCGCGTGGAGGGGGGCGTTCTTCGGCTCGAGAAACAGCAGCTCGCGTGATAGCAGGTTCAATCGCAAAAATGCTGCTAGCCAAACAAGGTGTGCAAATTAACGCGTTTGTTTCACAAGTTGGCCACATACGCATGAAAGCTTCTGCTGAAACAGCGGATACAAGCTTGATCGAAAGCAATTTGATTCGTTGCCCTGAACCTGAAACAGCTAAAAAAATGCTGGCTTTGATAGAAGAGATTCGAGATGCCGGTGATACGATTGGTGGTGTGGTGACAGGGGTGATCAAAAATTGCCCCGTTGGTTTTGGTGAACCTGTGTTTGATCGACTACATGCAGACCTAGGTAAAGCCATGCTGAGCATTAACGCTGTCAAAGGCTTTGATTATGGCTCAGGATTTCATGGCATTGGCATGAAAGGCTCTGAGCATAATGATGAGTTCATCGAAAAAGCAGGAAAAATCTCAACCAAAACTAATTATTCGGGCGGTATCCAAGGCGGAATCTCAAACGGCATGGATATTTATTTTCGGGTAGCTTTTAAGCCTGTGGCAACACTTCTCAAAAACCACGTGGGCCGTCATGACCCTTGTGTTTTACCGAGAGCTGTCCCGATTGTGGAAGCTATGGCTGCGTTGGTCTTGGCTGACCACTCTTTGCGGTCTCTTCGCTGCGATTCTTGAGCCGGCGATTTCTGCGCTCATGAGCTTCCTGGGAACGACGCTCATCTGTAGAGTTCTGTAAGATTAAGGGAGGGAGTTTAATTGGACAGCCGTCAGCGTCTAGCGCCACAAAAGTACAATAAGCTCGACAGGCTTTGTGACGTTCGCCTGTGAGAGGATTTTCTGCGATGACAATCACGCCGATTTCCATGCTGGTATTAAACACCGCGTTTACTTGAGATTTCAAAATAACAATTTGGCCTTGTTTAACGGGCTGAATAAAATGCACGCTGTCTATAGAAGCCGTGACCACAGGCGTTCTTGCATGTCTTTGCGCTGATACCGCAGCGCATACATCTAGCCAGCTTAAAATTTGCCCTCCAAAAACGGTGCCAATCGAGTTTGCAAATGCTGGTAAAACCATTTGGGTCATTTCAACATGTGTATTTTCAACCGTATGAATTGCCATTTGAGATCTCCCTGTGGCAGAACCATAACATGAAAATATTAAAGAACGTATTGATTGGAATCGCCGTATTTTTGGTTTACTCATGGAGTCTATGCTCGGCGCTGATTTCAATAAGGGTCTTGCAAATTTGAAGCAGGTTGTGGAAACTAAGAAGGTTGAAACCAAACCATAACATCGCCTTTGCATTTTGGCTGAATCTTGTTTTCGCTCTGGTCGAGTTTGTTGGGGCTTTTTTCACCAACAGTGTCGCGATCGCCAGCGATGCCATACATGATCTCGGAGATAGTTTTGCACTCGGGTCATCTTGGTACTTGGAGCGCTATTCAGGTAAAGGACGTGACCAAAAATTCTCGTTTGGATATAAGCGGTTTTCGCTTTTAGGCGCTTTTATCAACTGCCTAGTCTTGATGGTCGGGTCTCTGCTCATGCTCAGAGAAATCTTGCCCAGACTGTTTCATCCGCAGGTTGTTCATGCAGATGGCATGATTTTTTTGGCTGTAATTGGCATCGCTTTTAATGGCTTTGCGGCTTTTAAGCTTCACCATGGTCATAGTCACAATGAAAATGTCTTATCGCTGCATTTCCTAGAAGATGTTCTGGGCTGGGTTGCTGTTTTAGTGGTCGCTTGTGCGATGAAACTAGGAGACTATGCATTCTTAGATCCGCTCTTATCACTTGCAATTGCGGGATTTATTTTGTGGAATGCGGGTAAGCGACTTTGGGTTATTATGCCAATTTTTTTGCAATCGATTCCTGATGATTTGGATCTCAAAAAAGTCGAACAGCTCATAAAAAATCATGAAGGTGTTATCAGTGTTCATGATACACATGTGTGGTCGCTCGATGGCCATGAACATGTTTTGAGCACCCATGTGACCGTGAGTTATGGTCTTGGAAAAGAGAAGATCAATCTATTGAAAAATAGAATAAAACAAGAGCTAAATACCCTTGGGATCGAGCATGCTACTTTAGAGCTCGAATTCGAGGGAGAATCTCGTGAACTATGAACTTGTTAAAAGACTGTCGTTAAAAGAATCAAAAACGCTTCTTCAGCGTATGGTTAAGTTGCAAGAAGAAGTGGGTGAGCTTGCCCAAGAAGTTTTGATCAATCAGAAAGTTTCAGGATCTCAGCATAAAACAGAAGGTAAAGATGGCGTCAAAGGTGAATGTGTCGATGTTATCTTGGTTGCGTTGTCTATCTATCTTTCAGAAGGCGGCAGCGCAGCTGATTTCGAAAAATATGCCGAATTAAAGTGCCAAAAGTGGGAAAAGCATCAGCTTTCAAAGTAACTGGCTTAATCCGAAAGGTTTTATGATTTTATGCGCTTTGGCGTCAAATGTAAGCCAGATGCCTGATACGTGTTTGGCGACAGCTACGTAGGCGGCATCATATCCTGATAGTCCCATTGCTTGAAATTCGCAAATTGAAAGATGTAACTCTGGATTCATAGGGAAGCGATGCATTCCAAGATGAAGAATGCTCTCATAAAGATGTTTCTGAGAGTGATTGAGTTGGCCTAGTACTCTATTTAGAACATGCGCTAATTCAAAATAGAATAACTCGGGCACACAAAAACTCTGTGGCTTATCGATGACTCGCGAGAGAACTTCTAGAGCAGATTCGCGCCCGTCTTCTTCTATGAACCACTTAATGGCTACAGAGGCATCAATAATTTCAGCCATATCGCAACTCACGCAGTTCTGTGAGTGTATCGCGTTTTGCTTTGACTCCACTTGTTTTGAATTGATTGAGTAACTCTTGTTTAGCCTCAATGTCTCTGAAATCAACAAATCTTTTATGAAAGAGTTCCAGGGAGATTAAGACGGCAACTGCTTTTCGACCTTTTTCTATTATGATGGGTTCATCGAAATTTATGAGATCGTTTAAAACCTGCCCAAAATGCTGCCGAATCGTTAACGCGTTAACTGTATGCATACGTGTATAGTAACATGTCTATTGTTTAAAAACAAGTCATGACATCAGCTGAGTAGATAGCACAGACAAACACCCGAGAATAAGGCCGCGCCTGAAAGTTGCTTTGGGTGCCAGAGAAATAAAAGCCATCAGACCTGTGGGCCAAGTGGGATAGAGTGCAAACACCAGTAGGCACAACAAAATACTTTGTCTGACAGCAAAAATATCCAGAGCATCGAGTGTTTCGAGGCCTGTTTTTTTATCGATAAACGGTTTGAGTAGAGATACAAAGCTTAAAGCCCAGAGTACTCCAACGACCCAAATCATTTGAGTCTCCCGAAGCCTGCAAATAGTTGAGCTGCTGTGTAGCTTTTCTTGGCTCCGACACGTCTCAAAATATGATTGAGGCGTGTTTGAGTTTTTGGGTCTGTTTGAAGATTTGGGTATTTGAGGTTCATGCGTGAACGGACGATCAGGCCGCTCATATGG
>JBAXMC010000067.1:0-8999 GCA_037134495.1 Myxococcaceae bacterium | reverse complement strand
CGTGAAATTCATGGTTGTAGTGCTTGGATACTGTTGCCACAAAATATTTGTCAGGGTATCGAAGACAACCCCGGTGGAAATCACGTATCTGCCAGTCTGATTTGTACCATCTGCATAAACTCCATTGCTCCCATTCCAAGCAGTCAGCAGACCGTTTGTCAGTGGAATAACTGCATTGGCTGCGCAGCTTGAAATTGCTGTTGGCAAAGAAGGATTCCGCACACAGCGAACTGAAAATAACTGGTCAATGGCCAGATTAACAACACTGCCACCATTAAAACCGACTAAAATGCCTGAACTTGAGTTGCAAGAATTGATTGAGAAAGTCCAACATAAGTCTGTTGGCGTTGCAGGAAAAGCAGTCGAGTTAATTGATGGACCTGGATAACTGATGCTAATGTCTAAAAGAGTATACATTTCTTTAGCTATTGGAAGTCGCCACGAATAACCGTCTAAACTAAGTTGGTTACAGTAATTTTTAGCCGAGCTTAAATTATAGGTTCCAGAAGTGAAACGCTGCCAGATCAAACCCGTTTTTAAATCCATCACTTCAGTGCTTCCGGGAACTAACACGATTCCAAATTGGTCTCGATATCGGTCAATCAATCCCTTGCTCGCCAAAGGTCTAACACAGCGAACAAGACCGTTAGAAGGAGTGTACTGCCCACAACTCCCAACGTGGTTGCAAATAGATCCCTTTGCAAGATTTCCATAACTTCTATAGGGTGCATCGCCAAAATTAGCCCACCAGTAGTAGCCAGAATTACCCGCTACTGGGTCTGAAGACCAATAGAAACTTGTATTGATGCCTGTATTCGGGAATGAAACGGCATTAATGGCTGGCCCTGAACAATTTTTCGTATAATCCACCAAGCTCTGCAATTCGACAGTAGTAGGCAATCTCCAGTCTCCATATCCAGAGAGGAACAAATTGTCACAATACGCTTTCGCCGCTGTCCAATTGTACGTTCCAGGAGCTGTTGACTTTTGCCACTGCAAGCCTGTCAAAGTATCTTTAACAACCTCTGGCCTTGGTTCAATGTAACGATCGGTCTGATTTGTGGAATCTTGATAAACGCCCGTCGATTGGTCCCAGTTGGCCCATTGTGGGTTAGAAATTAGGTTAGCGGAGCGGACGCATCTTGCGTAGAACGGATTTGCATCTGAAGAAAAGTAAACACCTCCACGATCAAATGGAACGTACAGAGGGAGAGAGGGGGAAGTGCCGGCAACCGAGCTAGAGGACCAAAAAGCAACTGATGGTGCTAACGGAAATGCCGTTGAATTAATCGTTGCCAAACTGGAATTAGACATAGCTGTTGTAGTCAAAGTTTCTAACTCCTTAATATTTGGGAGGCGCCAGGAACCTGCTCCTTGGGTTCCGATTACCAAATTGCTACAATAGGCTTGTGCTGAACCAGGAGCATTGGTTGCACTCCAAGTATAACCCGTTCCTGAAGTTACTCGTTGCCAGATTAAACCTGTCACCCTATCTTTAACTTGGAGACTGCCATTAATCAGAATATTGCCGTTCTCATCTCTATATCGATCCTCAAGAAAGGTGGCTGTTTGAGGTCGTGCACATCTAAGATATCCTTGAGCTGAACTAGAGTTACAGCCTCTTTCACTTTGATAACAAATAAGGCCTGCGTAAGTATTTGCTCCAGAAGTTCCGAAATTAACATACCATCCAATCGATGAGTTATCAGCCACAGGCGTTGATGACCAAAAATAGTCTTTAGGTGTATCAAGAAACACATCATTTTTGATTGCTGGATTACTGCTTTGATAAGAAATTGTATAATCAACCAAGCTTTGCAGTTCTATCCGCGTTGGCAATCTCCAATCACTAAAACCTCCCAAGACTAGGTTGTCACAATAAGTTGACGCATTCGTCCAGTTGTAAATGCCAGGGGCAGTAGCTTTCTGCCACTGAAGCCCTGTCATAAGGTCTGTTACAATTCCAGGAACACTTTCGTTATACCGCCCGGTTTGATTGGTGGCATCTTTGTAAACTCCAGTTGTCACATCCCAGTTGGCCCATTCTGGATTCCAAACCACAGGCAAGCTCGAGGTTTCAGAGTTCGATAAGCTCTTAGAAATTGTTTTATCGTCAGAAACACTGCTGCTCCGAGTTGGGTTGATACTGGCAGTTGCCGTTCCAGTAGACGACAAACTTCGAGAAATACTATTCGAGTCCGTCTTAGAGAGAGTGTGTGTTGACGATTTTGTTGAACTCAAACTAACGGTTTTGGTATTGCTCTCTGTGCGAGTCGAGCTTAAGGACTCAGAGCCTGTCCAACTCTCGAACGCACTTTTGGTCGCAAACAGTGTCTTGCTGAACGTATTCAACCAAGAAGGTGTCTGTTCTTCCGTTTTACTCAGCGTTTCTTGCTGGGTTTGCGTCTGAATATCGGTATTGCTGATAGTCGCCAAATCCGTCTTTGTTGCGAGAAAAGCTAGACTCTGGCTCGGGCTCGCTGTCTTGGTACACGGATTTTGTCGAAGCCAAAGGTGATTGATTTGCTGCTGGTATTTGCCTACCTGCCAATCGGCAGCAATCTGGCTCATGAGAATGTGACTCAGTGGAATCTGCTCTCCATATTCTATTGGCAATCTAATTGGAGGTAACCAGCTAGCTCGATTGTTTTTTAAACTCACATTACGAGAAATAAAGTCACAATCTACTTGTTCGATATTTTGGTCGAAAAATACGGTGCAGTTACCTGCAAACTGACCTGCGTAATTACTCATGTTTTGAATGTTGGGAGCCATAAACAGGAGCAAATCTTCCATGCATTCTTGCGAGCTCTTGATAAGATGACCCGAGTCTTGCTTGGCAACGGTGGCCAGCCCTTTCCAAATCCAGTTGAGAGCAGGCTCCGATATGTTCCGAATCAAGATACGTTCAGCAAAAAGGGTCTGCATCAATCCCAGAATGCTGATGACGACCCAGACCTTCATGTGTCCTCTTCCATAAAGGATAATTGGCAAAGGTGTTTAAATACCTCACGGGTGACCGTGTGATTGGTGACGGCAAAGAGTGGACTCACGCCCAACGCCAGGAGCCATGGGATTAATAAGTAATTCATAACAAGCGATTCAAAAATTATTAACTGCTTTGGAATCTAGGATTCTTTAGCAGAATGATCAACCCAAAAGAAACCACAGTTAATTTTCTATTTAAGAGAAACGACCAGGAACAAAAAAATTGACCCGCCTGTGGGCTTTGTGAGGCAAATCTAAAAACTTTATCCCTAGGGTTCTGGACGAACACTGATAGTTAGTCCAAATGGTTTTAGAAGATGGCAGAGTGTTTTCTGGGTTGGATTGTGTCTGGTATTAATGGCTCTAAGGATATTCGGACTCGCTATCTTTGCTACTGCTGAAAATTCATGAATACCATAAAGACGAATGACTTTCCCTAAAGCTTCTTGTAAGGTGGCGCCTTCTTCTAGAGCAGCCATAATAAACTGGGCAGCAAAATCAAAGTCTTGTAAATCTTTTGCTAGTCTTGCGTTCCAATCTTTGCTTCTCTTAACCATTGTTTTTCTCCTCGAAGTAACTATTCCAAAAAGCTTGAGCTTTTAAAATATCATTGCGTTGGGTATTTTTATTGCCACCCAGCAGAAGCAAAATGATTTCCTGTCCATCAATGCCAAAATAAACTCTGTATCCTGGACCGAAAGTAAATCTAAGTTCAAAAACCTGATTCCCAACTGATTTACAATCGCCCAGTTTTCTTTGTTCTAAGCGAAAGATCCGAGCTTGGATTCTGGCCTTGGCAATTTTATCCAGTTGCTGCAACCAGATTTCATAGGGACTTCTGCCAGAGGCAGGCGCGACATCCAACCTTCTGGCAAGCGCGGGCTGTTTGATTTTATGCAACTCAGTGCGCCCATTAATCCAGGGAATTCAGGCGGTGCTCTGGTCAACATGTCTGGCGAAGTGATTGGGATTAACACCGCCATCAGCGCTTCAGGACAAGGCATTGCGTTTGCTATCCCCATTGACCAGGTCAAACAAATTTTGCCTCAGTTAAAGAAAAACGGAAAAGTATCTCGTTCAGGGCTTGGGGTTCAAATCGAAAATATTTCTGCTGAACTCGCCAAAGAGTTTGCTCTTCCTTATGCACATGGTGCTTTAGTGCGTGAAGTCATGCCAGGAAGAGCTGCTGCCAAAGCAGGGATTCAGCCTGGAGACGTTATCACAGAGTTTGACGGAAAGATCTTGAATGATGCCAGTGCACTTTCGGTCGAAGCTGGCCTTGCTGGCGTAGGTAAGAGCGTGTTGCTCAAAATCTTTAGAGACGGCAAGTATTTAAACCTGCGCATCACTTTAGAAGCACTTGATCAAGAAGAGCCTATCAAAAAAGCAGATTTCAAAGAACTTGAAAATTTGGGGATACAAGTAATTGATTATCGAGATCAAAACACACAAGGTGCTCGTATTGTTGGAGTCAACCCGCATTCTGTTGCCAATATGGCAGGTTTAGAAAAAGACGACGTATTGGTCAGAGTCAACAATCAACCCATTAAAAATGCCGACAGCTTGGCTTCTTTGGTTAAGCAAACGCCTTCTGGTGGCATCCTCAGAGTTTTATTGAAACGACGAAGCAGTACTTTGTTTGTGGTTATACAGAAGCCCTGAGTCAAAGAAAAGCGGGGAACTAGTTTCTGTTGCGCCAACGTTGTCGCTGTTTATTCTGATGTGCGTACCTTATTTTAACCCAATGGCCTAGTGGGCATTCAATTAATGCTATTACTAGGTAAATTGGATGCCAGTGATATAAAGCTGAGAACAGAATTATTCCACCAGCAGCATATACAGCAGGTGCGTAAACTGCAGGAACATCCTCTGATATTGTTGTATGTTCATGCAACAAGGAAACAGAAGTTGTGCTGCCAAAGGTTGCAGCACACCATGTCAACCAAGGGTACCAATAAGAGCCCAATGCACATAGGCTTGAGATTGTGATTCCCGCATAATGTAACCAGGGGTTAAGCAAAGCTATGCCACTACCAGACACAGCCCTTTGAAGCATCTGGTAAGAGTCGATTGGTATAGAAGATGCTCCTTTGTCAATAGCTTGGTTAATAGCAACAACAGCTTCTCTTGCTCCTCCAAAGCGTCCTTCTTCAACAAAGTCTACAGGTACAAAATTAGGGAAAATCCCATTTTGCGAGCGACACAGATTAACACGCGCAGCAATGCGACTATAATCATTCATCTGATTATAATCTTTCGAACTTCCCACATAGGATGCTTTATGAAAATGATTCATCACAAATAAATTCGTCGGAATTAGGGCTCGATTGTCTTTCCTGATTTCGCACTGCGAGAATGCCCGGAGATTATATTCCGTTTCCATATACTCTGTCGTATGAAAAATTCCTGTGGGATTTTGAGGGTTAGAAGGATCGATCGTATCAGCACGTCTATCACTAAATACAACGAGTCTTTTGTTCTCTGCCCTCATATAACCTAAAGTAAGCTTAGAATCGTTTGGACTTATCGTGCTGAGGTAAGCAATAAGGCCAGATGCATTAAAAAGGGGGTGTAATGCTCTCCAACCACTATGAGTCAAAGGTCTCCCTAGACTCTGAGAATAACTTTCAAAATGCAAAGTAATAATATCTTGAGGCTTATTGCGCAGGAGTGTGGCAACTTGGACAAAAAAATCAAATACCTTGGTAGGTGGAGTTAATGAAGTAAAACCAGAAACAAGGCTCTTCGTGCATCTATCATGGCAAAGCGCTAAGTAAGAAGTTGCTGATGGCTTTCCATCAGGGTCATACCAATGAAGGTCCACCATGAAACTTCTAACTCCATACTCAAACTGATGAGAAATGCTCATGGCTTGCTGAGCGTAGATCCAACCATCTTCATGATTTGAAAAAGCATTATGGGAGGTTAACCAGGAGAGATCTTTATAAGATTTTGAATCTTGGTAGGCACTCAACAAATTTCTAACAGCAGGCAGTCCCTGGGCAATACTCTGAAAAGCAAAAAAGAACAGAAGTAAGCCTAGAAGACCCTCAAAAACCCGGTGTCTTTCTCTTATGGTGGGGCATATCATTGCACTTTAGGATTGACAGCCAGAAACACTTCTAGCTTTTCTCATAACTTCTTCATTCCATAGCAAGAAAGTTCTAACAACTTTTTGGGCTTCTGATTCTAGGTTTTTATATGCATTTGCACTCGGACAGAAATACTTATGAAAACGTGCGACATACAAAATAGCTGTCTTGTCACAAATATCGTTTTCATCTGAAATTTGCATCATCTTAAAGGCAAAAGCCTCCAGTTCTCTTTTCAAACGAGAAGGATTTTTAAGCGCTTCGTAAGGTGGTTCTTCATCTTCTTTGAGCCCAATCAACTCACTGACGTAATATTTTGGCAAACGATCAATTTCTCCTGGTGTTGCCCCTATTGGTATATCTTTATCCGAAAGCCGAGTTGGAGCACACTGTGGCAAAACACTCATGTTGAGTTCTGTGTTCGGCACAACATAAGCAGGCTGAGCGTTTACAAACACTGAAGAGAGCAAAGAAAAGACCAAATAGAAATAATTTTTCATTTTATTCTCCGAAATAAATTTCACTAGGTACCTTTGTAGTACGCTGATTAGATTTGTCTAGCCAATTCAGTTACAACGCCTTCAGTGCTTTGTGTTGGTGCACAAACTATGATAATCCAACTAAATATGGAAATTTAATATGGACAAACAAAAAATTGAATATGCACGTAGCAAGGTTCGTCATACAGAAAATGTCATCATGCGAACTTTGATGGAATATTGTTATCAACATTGTTATGATAAAGAGCTTCTCGAAGATGCCTGGGTATACTTTTGGGATTTTTCTCAAGAAATACCGGTGATAGAAGAAGAGAGATTAATTTACGAACAGACATTTCTGGTTTGGTTTTTGTTCGATTGGGTTCCAGAAGAATCTCTGCAGCAAGATTACGATGTTGAACTACCCAAGACTACTATCGCACAGCATTATCTCGAAAATAACATGCGTTTTTTCACGCAATATCAACAAGATTTTGTTCGGACTATTTGCAACACACCTTTTAGTTTTTTTGTCGTTAAGAACACTGTGCCTGGTGAATCGATAACGCTTTACGATATTTTATTTGAAAAGGATGTGGTTGTGCAGGAAGTATCTGCTTCACGCATGGTTCAAAAAGGTCACATTCTTCACAGCAAGGTTGTATTTTTCAATGGGATTTATTTTATGTTAGGCTGTTCACCCACTGTTTTTCCAACCTCAAACTATGAAGCCATTGTCCAAACACGAGAACGTATTCAAGAAAAAAAAGCTCAAGGTAATCTAAATTTTTCAGTTCTTGATTATTACCTCCGAGCTTTATTTGTAGATTGCTTTGAAGCAAACAAAATTCCAATCACTCAGAGACTGGCTAATACAGATGGTGAGTCATTGGTACTATGCGAGCTATTATTTGATTGGCCTGGATCAGTAGAAGATGCATTCAAAAAATTAAAGACCATGGCTGGCCCACTTCAAGATGATATGCCTAACGAAGAAAATTACAACAAAGATGGGTCCCTTTCTTCTGTTGATTTAGTTTGGGCCAAAGAGGGCAACAGGATGCATTTTGGTTGCGATAACACCACCTTGGGTCATATTAAGATCAACAGATGAGACGAGAGAATCTAGAAAAAAAGCTTAAAGAACTACCTCCTCAAAAGTCTGAGCTGAATCAAAATTTAGATTTAATAAATCAGCCAGAAGTTCAGGAAGCTTTGAAAAAGATAAATGAAAAACATTGGCAAACCTGGCCCGACATCCCTATCCCTATGCTCTTAGGAATGACCCCGCGCGAAGCGGCAAAAGCATCGCATATGCAAGAAAGATTGCAGATGCTATTCTTATCGCTTGAGAGTAAATTACCAGGTGATTCGATGGGACCTGACGTGAACAAGTTAAAAGAAGAGATTGGGTTTTCAAAAGAAGACGTTATGGTGTTTGGTTCTTAACATAAATGGTTTTTGCACATGAAACTCTTCAAAGCGACTTTTCAAGTCGCAAACTAACGCACACAACGCACAGAGTAAGCATTGGAAACATCGTTGGCGTAAACATCGCCGTAATTGAAATGAACAATCCAAGCACTAGAGGGGTTACCCGCCAGAGGGGTTGATGACCAAAACCTGTTTGGCTGCTCTCCAGAAAACACTGTCGTATCCATCATCAATGTCGCATAATTGTTGCTGTAGTCCACTAATGTTTGCAGTTCTCTAATCGTAGGCAGTCTCCAGCCAGAACTAAACCCACCGAGATTTAAACTACTACAATAAGTTTTTGCGCTAGACGGAGGATACAGCCCATTACTATTGGGTCCTCCTGTGGTTGGTGCTACTTTCTGCCAAATAAGGTTCGTCACATAATCGGCAACAGTTCCTGCACTTGTACCCGTCCCAACAGTATAACGAGAACTGGTCGGCAACGAATAACAAGAACGCACACAACGAATCATATTTGTTGTCGCTGTTGTATCCCATTCTAATTTACCATAATTGCCCAATTGAAAGTCCCAAGAATTTCCTCCACCATTACCTATTTCCGGAGTAGACGACCAAAAACTGCTAGCTGGAGTTCCCGGAAAAACTGTCCCATTCAAATAAGGTGTAGTCGAAGAGGTGTAATCCATCAATGTGCCAAGCTCCATGATATTCGGAAGTCGCCAGCCACTTAAGCCACCTGTCGTTTGATTTGCACAATAAGTCGCTGCATCGGTCCAATTCATTGCTATACTGCTTGCTGTTTGTTGCCATTGAATACCAGTCAGCGTATCTATTACAATTCCATTGGACACATTATAGCGACCTGCTTGATTTGTTGCGTCAGCGTAAGTTCCACCAGCTCGACTCCAAGCAGCGAGCAATCCGATAGCAGGCGGAACGGAACAAGCGACGCAACGAACAGATTTAGGATCGGTATCATAACCGTGGTCCAGGCTGCCGTCGG